>CASEAD010000206.1 GCA_949285775.1 uncultured bacterium | reverse complement strand
ATAATTTTTACACTTATCTAGAAAAAAATAATATATATATTGTATATATAACTTCTATTATAAATGTTATTTTTGTGATATAATGTAGAATAGTAGGAGGTGATTTATAACGATAAAAGGGATTAGGGTTCTTATTGGTTGATGGAAAGGAGTAATAATGATTAAGAGAACTATAATAGTTGCTATAGGGTTAATAGTATTTATTAATATATTTTCTTTGTCTGATTATAAAACAAATAGTGTCACAATAGAAAGTATACGTTACTTGACTGGTGCATCTGATGCGGGTTTTGCTGATGAAAACTTTTATAAATGTGTGGTTGATACTTATAACGAAAAAAATAGTACGAGTTTAACAACTAATGATGTTTTAACCGATGAACAGTTATCTACCATTGATGAATTAATTTGTAAGAATAGGAATGTTATGGATATTTCTGGAATCGAGAAGTTAACTAATTTGACTGGACTTAATTTGATGGAAAATAAGCTTAGTGATGTAGACTTATCGAAGAATACTTCTTTAATGTATGTTGAATTGTCTGGCAATCCTGATATTACGTCAATTGATTTGTCTAATAATGTAAATCTTAAGGAGATTTATTTTAGAAATGATAGTTTAAAAAGCATTGATCTTTCTAATAATGTTAATTTGGAAAACTTAGATTTAGGCGCTAATGAATTAACTTCTATTTCTTTAGTTAATAATACAAAACTTAAATATGTTAAACTTATATCAAATCAATTATCTAGTCTTGATTTAAGTAATAATACAAATCTGATAGAATTTTCTGCTTATAATAATAGTATATCTAGTATTTCGTTACCTGATTGTGATACTTTAAAGATACTAGATTTACATGGTAATAAAATAAGTAACATTGATGTTTCTAAGTATGTTAATTTAGAGGAGTTATCGTTATCTGCTAATGAATTGAGTAGTATAGACTTATCACAAAATATTAATTTAACTGAATTATATATTTCTTCTAATGATTTAAGATCTTTAGATATATCTAATTTAGAAAATTTAACTAGTTTGAATGCTATATTTAATGATTATGAAAATGTTGTTATATCTCATCCAGAGAAGATTACCGATTTAGCTATAGAGGCTGATTGGATTGATGATTACAATTTTTCTAATTTTACTAATTTAAATAGTTTGAGAATTGCTGATTATGTTATAGTACCTGTTTATGGAACTACTTTTGAGGTATCTAATCTATCTAAATATAAAACTAGTGAATTAAATTATAATGAATATATAATGTATTCAGACTTTAATAATAGAACTAGTGATTATGTATATACTTCTAACTCTATTAATAGTGATTTAGGTTCTACTTTAGAATATACAATATGTGCTACTAATGTAAGTGGATATCATAATTCGTGTGGTAATGATTTACCTGGTGATGTAACTTTTACTTTTGATGATAATGTTACTGCTAGTAATTTAAGTTCTTATTCTGGAATAATATATTATGAAGGATATAGGGTATTTAGATTTATGTCTTTAAGTAGTGATAAATATGTTATTGATGAGGAAAATAATACCATTGATGTAGGTGGAGATAGTGATAGTAATATTTTGAGTAATATAGCTGTTTCTTTTGATGATGCGGTTGTTAATATACAAGATGATACTTTATATGTATATTATAATGATGAATTGCTTAAGAGTTTTAATTTATTAAGAGTTGTTAATCCTAAAACTGGTTCTTTATATATATATTTAATATTGGGTTTATTGGTAATTTCTTTAGGAATAATTTTTTATTTAAGGAAGAGAAAGAAATATATTAGTGGTTAAGATGAATTAATGGTTTTTAATGTTAAAAATAGATAAATTAAATAAGGAAATTGGTGCGGGTTTCTTAAAATAGTTCTTCGAAATTTCCTGATATGTAAAAAAGAATTTAGCTCTAATTGAACTAAATTCTTTTAATCTATAAATTCATCTTCTAAGACTTCAGATGGTTCTTCATCATAGAATTCTTTTTCTAGAGAAAAGTCAATATCCATATATTCTTTTGCACCAGTTCCTGCTGGTATCAATTTACCTATTATTACATTCTCTTTTAAGCCATGTAATTTATCTACACTTCCTTTTACAGCGGCTTCTGTTAATATTCTTGTTGTTTCTTGGAATGATGCTGATGATAGGAAGGAATCTGTTTGAAGTGCCGCTTTAGTTATTCCTAATAAAATAGGTTGACCAATGGCAGGTTTCTTTCCTTGGATAATTACATCTTTATTGCCTTCAGTAAATTCGGTAATTGATACTGTTGTACTTGGTACAAAATTAGTATCTCCGGCATCTATTACTCTTATTAGAGAAATCATTCTTTTAGCAATTAATTCAATATGTTTATCATTGATATCAACACCTTGCGATCTGTATACTTTTTGTACTTCTTTTAAGATATATTGTTGTACTGTATTTGGATCTGTAACTGCTAATAATTCTTTTGGTGATACGCTACCTTCTGTTAGTTGATCACCTGCTGATACTTTATCTCCTTTTTCAACTTTTAATTTAGCTGAATACATTGTTAAATGTTCTCTAATTTCTTTATCATTTTTGATATAAATTTTAAATCTTCCATTTACATCTTCTATTTTTTGTACTATACCGTCAATCTCAGAAATTGTTGCTTTTCCTTTAGGGATACGTGCTTCAAATAATTCTTCAACACGAGGTAGACCTTGAGTTATATCTGTTCCAGCAACTCCTCCAGTATGGAAAGTTCTCATAGTTAACTGAGTACCTGGTTCACCAATTGATTGAGCGCCCATGATTCCTACTGCTTCTCCTATTTCTACTAGGTTTCCTGTTGCTAGGTTACGTCCGTAACATTTTTTACATACACCTCTATTAGTACGACATGTTAAGACTGTTCTGATTTCAACAGCGTCAACACCTGCTTTAATTATCTTGTCTGCTATGGCTTCAGTAATATATGTATCTTTATCACATATTACTTCTTTTGTTTCAGGATTTATTACTTTTTTATTGGTAAATCTTCCTAAAATTCTATCATAAAGTGGTTCGATAATTCCATCTTTATCATCAGTGAATGCTTTTACTAATGATCCTTGTGTTGTTCCACAGTCTTCTTCTCTAACTAACATATCTTGAGCTACATCTACTAAACGTCTTGTCATGTATCCAGAATCTGCTGTTTTTAAGGCTGTATCAGCGCTACCTTTACGAGCACCATGTGTTGATAAGAAGAACTCTGATACTGATAATCCATCATCGAATGAAGATAGTATTGGAATTTCTACTGGGTCTCCATTTGGTTTAGACATAATTCCACGCATTCCGGCTAGTTGTACAAAGTTTGACATTGATCCACGTGCTTTAGAATTCATCATTATAAATAACGGATTATCTTCGTATGTTTTAGCGTAAACCTCTAGTTCTTTTTGAATTTCTTCTTTAGCTTTATTCCATACTTCAATAACTAAATCTAATCTTTCTTTTTCGGTAATTAGTCCTCTTTGGAATTGTTTGTTTATTTTCTTTACTTCTTTATTACTTCTTTCAACAATTTCATTTTTATTTTTACTTGTTACTATATCAGAATAAGCAAATGTTATTCCAGAGTAAGTAGAATATTTAAATCCTTGATCTTTTAATTTATCTAGGAAAATAGAGGTTTCTGTAGTTCTATATCTTTTAAACATTTGAGCAATTATTTTTTCTAGTGTACCTTTGTTAAATGCTTTTGCTCGTGGTAATTCTTTAATTTTTTCTTTTATATCCTCTCCATATTCAATAAAATATTTGCTTGGAGTTATTCCTTCGATATTCTCATCACTAGGTTCATTTAAATATGGGAATGAATCTGGCAATATTTCATTAAAGATTATTTTTCCTGGAGTTGTTATTAAATATTTGTTTTTATAGCTATCTAAGAATACTTTATGTTTGAAAGAATTTACTGGTATAGCAATTCTAGTATGTAAAGTAATTTCTCTTCTTTGATATGCCATTAGTGCCTCGTTTGTATTTTTAAATACTCTTCCTTCTCCATCTAAACCTGATTTTTCCATTGTGATATAGTAATTTCCTAATATCATATCTTGTGATGGTGTAACGATAGGCGAACCGTCTTTTGGACTTAGGATATTATTTGCACCTAGCATTAATATTCTAGCTTCGGCTTTTGCTTCTTCTGATAGAGGTACGTGAACAGCCATTTGATCTCCATCGAAGTCAGCGTTAAATCCAGTTGTTACTAATGGATGTAGTCTTATTGCTTTTCCAGATATTAATTTTGGTTCAAAGGCTTGAATTCCTAATCTATGTAATGTTGGGGCACGATTTAACATTACTGGATGTTCTTTTATAACATCTTCAACTATATCCCATACTTTTGGATCTTTATTTTCGATCATTTTCTTAGCGGCTTTTATATTATTTGCTATTTCTCTTGATACCAAACCGTTGATGACATGTGGTTTAAATAACTCTAGAGCCATATCTTTAGGAATACCACATTGGTACATTTTTAGGTCTGGGCCTACTACTATAACTGAACGTCCTGAATAGTCAACACGTTTTCCTAAAAGATTTTGACGGAAACGTCCTTGTTTTCCTTTTAACATACTAGATAATGATTTTAACGCTCTATTACCGGCACCTGTTACACTTCTTCCACGACGACCATTATCAAACAATGAATCTACTGCTTCTTGTAGCATACGTTTTTCATTTTGAATTATTATAGAAGGTGCTGATAACTCTATTAATTTCTTTAAACGGTTATTTCTATTAATAACTCTTCGATATAAATCATTTAAGTCAGATGTTGCGAATCTACCACCATCTAATTGGATCATTGGTCTTAATTCTGGCGGGATTACAGGTAGTGCTTCTAAAATCATCCATTCTGGTTTATTACCAGATGTATTAAAGGCATTAAGTACGTCTAATCTTTTTACCAGTCTTACTCTTCTTTGACCTGTAGCGTTCTCTAGTTCTTTTTGTAATTCTTCAAGCTCTTTTGGCACATCTACTTCACTAAGTAGTTGTTTTATTGCTTCTGCTCCCATTCCAACTTTGAAGGTATTACCATATTTCTCGTAGTAGATACGATATTCTTTATCTGATAAAGTTTGTTTCTTAGCAAGTGTAGTTGTTCCTGGATCTAATACAACATAAGATACGAAATATATTACTTCTTCAAGGTCTCTTGGAGACATATCTAAGCATAAGCCTATGTATGATGGTATTCCTTTTACGTACCAAATATGACTTACAGGTGTTGCTAGTTCAATGTGTCCCATTCTTTCACGTCTTACTTTTGATTTTGTTACTTCAACACCGCATCGATCACAGACTATACCTTTATATCTTAATCTTTTATATTTTCCACAACTACACTCATAATCTCTCGTTGGTCCGAAAATCTTTTCACAGAATAAACCGTCACGTTCTGGTTTTAGGGTTCTATAATTGATTGTTTCTGGCTTTTTTACTTCTCCATAAGACCATTCACGAATTTTTTCTGGAGAAGCAATTCCTATTTTTAAAGCTTTAAAATTATTTGCCTCAGCCATTAGAAATCACCTCCCATTTCTTCTGTTTCATTATCTAATTCGTCATATAAATCATCTGTTTCGTCTTCATCTTCATAATTTTCTTTGTCATAATCATCTTCTTCATCGTAGTCATCTTCTTCATCAGTATCATCATCTTGCATAAAATCAATATCTTTTAATTTTTTATTATCTAAAACTTCTTCTACATTTGGTCCCTCATCATCGTCTTCTTCATCAGCTGCTTCTAATTCTTTAAAGCCAACTATTTCATCGTTATTATTAATAACTGATATATCTAAACCAAGTGCTTGGAATTCTTTGATCAATACTCTAAATGATTCTGGAATACTTGGCTCTGGTAGAGAAGTGCCTTTAACTATTGATTCGTAAACTTTTACACGGCCTACTACATCGTCTGATTTATATGTTAAAATTTCTTGTAATACGTGTGATGCTCCATATGCTTCTAAGGCCCAAACTTCCATTTCACCAAATCTTTGTCCACCAAATTGTGCTTTTCCTCCTAATGGTTGTTGTGTTACCATTGAATATGGTCCAGTGGATCTAGCATGTAATTTGTCATCAACCATGTGATGTAATTTTACAAAGTACATTACACCTACGCTTATACGGTTGTCAAATGGTTCTCCTGTTCTTCCATCATATAGAACAGTTTTTCCATCTTCATCCATTCCTGCTTCTTTCATCATAGCAATCACATCTTCTTTAGTAGCACCATCTAGTACTGGTGTTGCCACGTGAACGCCTAGTTTTTTGCAGGCCATTCCCATATGTAGTTCTAGTACTTGTCCAATATTCATACGGGATGGAACACCCTGTGGATTAAGCATAATATCAATTGGTGTGCCATCTGGTAGGTATGGCATATCTTCTTGAGGCAATATTAGTGATATAACACCTTTATTACCATGTCTACCTGACATTTTGTCTCCTACTTGTATTTTTCTTTTTTGGATTATATATACTCTTACAACTTTACTTACACCACTTGGTAAATCAGCGTTATCTTCTTTGGTATATACTTTAACGTCATGAACTATACCTTCCCCACCGTGTGGTACTGTTAATGATGAATTTCTTACTTCTCTTGTCTTTTCACCAAAAATAGCGTGTAATAATTTTTCTTCACTTGTTAAATCAGCCATTCCCTTAGGGGTTACTTTACCTACTAGGATGTCTCCTTCTTTAACTTCTGTTCCTATTTTAATAATTCCGTTTTCATCAAGATTTTTTCTCGCTTCTTCTCCAATATTTGGTATATCTCTAGTAATTTCTTCTGGTCCTAATTTTGTGTCACGACATTGTGTTTCGTAATCTTCAATTAATAATGATGTATACACGTCTTCTTTTACTAATCTTTCATTCATAATTACGGCGTCTTCAAAGTTATAACCGTTGAATGTCATGAACGCTATAACCATATTTTTACCTAAGGATAATTCTCCCATATTGGTACTAGGTCCATCGGCAATTACTTGTCCACGTTTAATTTTATCTCCTGCTCTTACGATTGGTTTTTGATTAAATGTTTCTCCTTGATTGTACCTTTCAAAGTTTGCTAATTCATAAGTATCAGTTCCTTTTGCATTTTTGACAACTATTTTCTTAGCATCAACATATTCAACTATTCCATCTGCTTTAGCTACTACTACAGCACCACTATCTTTAGCTGCTATGTATTCTACACCTGTACCAACATATGGAGCTTCTGTTGTTAATAATGGTAATGCTTGACGTTGCATATTTGCTCCCATTAAGGCACGAGTAGCGTCATCATGTTCCAAAAATGGAATTAAGCTTGTAGTTATTGATACTACTTGTTGTGGTGAAACATCAATGTAATCTACTTTTTCTGCTGGAATTAATACGTTTTCACCATTTAGTCTTCCTGCTACTATTTCGTCTGTTATTTCCATATTTTCATTAACATTTACTGTTGCTTGAGAAATATAGTAATCTTGTTCTTGGTCAGCTGTTAGGTATTCTACTGTGTCTGTTAATTTTTTGTTTTCTACTTTACGATATGGTGTTTGGATAAAGCCGTACTCATCTACTTTGGCATAACTCGCTAATGATGTTATTAGTCCAATATTTTGTCCTTCTGGGGATTCAATTGGGCAGATTCTTCCGTAGTGAGATGGATTAACGTCACGAACTTCCATTCCAGCTCTATCTCTTGATAGACCTCCAGGACCTAAAGCCGATAATCTTCTTTTATGTGTTAATTCTGCTATTGGATTAACTTGATCCATAAATTGTGATAATTGGCTTGATCCAAAGAATTCTTTAATAACTGCTGTAACTGGTCTTATATTTATTAGGCTTTTTGGTGTTACAGTTTCAATATCTTGAGTAGTCATTCTTTCTCTTACTACTCTTTCCATCCTACTTAATCCTATTTTTAATTGGTTCTGTAATAGTTCACCAACTTGTCTTATTCTTCTGTTACCTAAGTGGTCAATTTCATCATCGTGTCCAATACCATCTAATAAGTTTAGATAATAAGAAATTGATGCATATAAATCAGATATAGTTAATGTTCTAACATCGATTGTTTGATCATTACCAATTAATTTTACTTTTTTCTTAGGATCAACTGGTGAATATACATATAATACTTGGACAATTTTGTGGTTGTCTAGTTCTTCATTTATTTTAACTTCTTCTCTTCCATAGCCATTCGCTAATATTTCTTCTAGTTTTTTATAAACTTCTTTTGTTATTTTTGTACCATCGGTAAATATTACTTCACCATCTATAATTATATCTTGCGCTAAGGTTTGATTAAGTAGTCTATCAGTTATATTTAATCTTCTATTAAACTTATAACGTCCAACACGTGCTAAATCGTAACGAAAATTATCAAAGAATCTTGTTATTAGTTGATTCTTTGAACTATCTAACGTTGTAGGTTCTCCTGGTCTTAATTTTTCATAGATTTCGATTAAGGCCTCATCTGTATTCTTTGTAGAATCTTTAGATATGGTATTTTTTAAATACACATTATCATCAAATACTTTTAATATATCTTCATCTGAAGATAAGCCAAAGGCTCTTAAAAGAGTTGTAATAGGTACTTTTCTAGTTCTATCAATTCTTACATAGATTACATCTTTTGCATCCATTTCATATTCTAGCCATGTTCCTCTTGTAGGAATTACTTTAGCTGCAAATACTGGTTTACCATTTTTATCAAGTTCCTTTGAATAGTAAACGCTAGGAGATCTTACTAATTGAGATACAATAACTCTTTCGGCACCATTTATTATAAAAGTACCACTTTCGGTCATTAAAGGCATATCTCCTAGAAAAATTTCTTGTTCTTTAACTTCT
>CASEAD010000205.1 GCA_949285775.1 uncultured bacterium | reverse complement strand
TCAAATCCAAAAGAAAAAGAAGTTATAATTGATTTGGTTATGAATTTTCTTAGTTAAAACAGACTTTCAAAAATACTAGCCTCCCTTCAAAAGGTTGATAAAGAATCAGTTAGTTTGAAGTCTTGATGTGTTATTGTGATATAGCTGGTTTAGTCATATTTCGATTGAAGTACCAGGAGAAAATACTTCTAATGAGTGGTTAGAAGCAGTTAGTGATGAAGAATATGAGAATTTATAAGGAGAAAAATTAATTTATGGAATGTAAAAGAAAGTATTATTATAGTTATGATTTTTATAATATGAAGTCTGATGAACAATTAACGATATTATCTAAATTCAAAACAAGACAAGCAACTTTAGATTATGCCTGTGGACCTAATGCGGTATTAATGATACTAAATTACTTTAATGATTATGAATTTAGTGAAAAAGATATTTTTGATAAGGTTCAATGTAAACAACCTGGAGGTACAAAAATAAAAGATATAGTTGATTTTTTTAAAAAAAATAATTATATTATTGAAACTAGTATTGAGAAACAAAGAAAATCTTCTGGAAAAATTTTTGATACTATGAATGAATTTAGAGAATTTGTAGTTTCTAATTTAAAAAATGGTTATCCTATTTTAGTAGAAAGTGTTTATTATGGTGGACATTATCAAGTAATTATTGGATATGATAAAAGAAGTGAGAATGATGAATATAAGCATGATGTCTTGATTTTTGCGGATAGTAATGATTCTACAGATGATTATAGAGATGGTTATAACTATTTTTCGGCATACAAATTTTATAAAATGTGGTTTGATGACAGATTTTTTCCAGAAGATCAAAGAATACAACCATATATTTTAATTAAGGGGAAAAAATAAAGATGATTATTATGATAGGATGGAATAATTATGAATAAAAATTTAGTTTGTTATTTTTCTGCTAGTGGGGTTACTAAAGAGGTAGCAGAGAGATTGGTTTCTATTACAGGTGGTGATTTATTTGAGATAGAACCTATGGATAAGTATACTGATGATGATTTGAATTGGTATGATAAGAATAGTAGGTCATCTTTAGAGATGGCTAGTGATGATAGTAGACCAGAGATAAAAGATATGTTAGATAGTATTGATGAATATAATACTATATTAATTGGTTATCCTATTTGGTGGAATTTGGCTCCTAGGATTATTAATACTTTTATAGAGAGTGTTAATTTAGATAATAAGAGAGTATATTTATTTGCAACTTCAGGTGGTAGTGGTATTAGGGGAAGTTTAGATGATTTAAGAAAGAAATACCCTAATATAAATATTATTGATGGTAGGTTATTATCTAGGAATATGGATGAGAATGAAATATTATCTTGGTTGGAGAGATAAGATGGAAGAATATGGGCTGTTGGAAATTAAATAATTAATTTTCTTCAATAGCTTTTTTTATTTGGGTAATAGTTTCTTTTTTTTCTAAAGAAAACGCAAAACAGTTTATTATTTGAGATATAAATGATATAATGGGGTTATATTTAATATGTTAAAGATTATGATAGTTTTGGTATAATAATTATTGTAAAGTGGTGATAATATGTATAATGAATATTTAGATTTTGCTTGTGATATTGTGATATATGCTAGTAAGGTTATGTTAGATTATTATAATGGGAGAGATATATGGAAATAAAGGAAGTATTAAGAGATATTGATGGGCAATTAGCTTATTATGAATGTATAGATTTTTTAAAATCTATGAGTAAGGTATCAGATATTAATTATTTTATACAGGTAATGGAGAGACAAGAAGAATTAAAATCTAGAATTGAGGGGTGTTTAATTTATTTAGTTTCTAAAAAAGAATTGGAAGATTTTGAAAAGGTTTTTTTAGATAAATATTATAATTATTTAAGTTATATTTTGGAAAAAGATGTTAGAGAATATTATAATAATAAGTATTGTTCTTATTTGTATTCTAATTTGTGGAATAATCTAACTTTGCAAGATAATCCTAATGATGTAAAGTTTATTAATGGTAAGTCATTAAGTCAAATTGATGATTTGTTAGTTGATAAACATAATCAGCTTATGAAAAAAATTAGAGGAGGAGAAGAATTAGATGGTGGTGATAGAAATTTTTTAGAGGAAAGTTTTTTGTCAATGGCTTATGATAGCATAGTTTATAAGGAAATAGATGGTGAAAAAGATTTGATGTATGATATTGTAGATTATTTTGCTAAATATCCAATTAATGATATATCTAATGAGAGAAATAGACAATTATATATTTTATTATTTTTATCACGTAGAATGACTCAAATGTCAAGTAATTGTGCTATAAAATTTACATCTGAAAGGGTGATTGAAGATGAGATAGAAGTTTTAGGGTGTTTTGGTATGATTGAGGATGATGGTGTTCCTTGTTTGAAAGTTAATTGTTTGGATGTTTATGATTTAAAGACTGAAAGAGAATTTTTGAGAAAAATGTTCACTGTATTTCATGAATTAGGGCATTTTATGCAACATATAGAGATTAATGAATTTAATGATGATGTTAAAAAAATAATATTAATGGAAATTGATTTGGTGAGAACACATAGAAGTTTTTACGCAAAATATCATGATAGTTTTTTTATTGAACGAGATGCGGATAATTATGCTATTACAGAGATTATAAAGGAATATGGAGAGAAGTATCCTAGTATTGTATATGATATTTTATCTAGAGAACAAGGGGTAGAGAGATTAGATCCTGAAGTATTTTATTTAATGGAGCTTGAGGAGTACGAAAAGGTTATATTAGATAATCAAGGTAAAAAGAATGTGTTATAGTTTAATATATAATAATTATTAGTAAAGTGGTGATAATATGTATAATGAATATTTAGATTTTGCTTGTGATATTGCGATATATGCTGGTAAGGTTATGTTAGATTATTATAATAGGAATATTAATTTAGATTATAAGAGTGATAAGACTGTTGTTACTTATGTAGATAAGGAGATTAATAGTTATTTAGTTGCAAGGGTTAAAGATAAATATAGTAGTCATTCTGTAAATGGAGAAGAAGAAAGTTATAATAAAGATAGTGATTATGTATGGGTATGTGATCCTTTGGATGGGACGGGTATGTATGTTAATCATATTCCGGTGTTTGTATTTTCTTTGGCTTTAGTTTATAAGGGAGATCCTATAGTAGGGGTAGTATATAATGTAATAGAAGATAAAATGTATTATGCTATGAAGGGGAGTGGTGCTTATTGTAATTGGGAAAGAATATATGTTAATAATAGGAAATTAGGGGATTTTGGTTATAGGTGTAATGTTGAGATATTTGATAATGATATTATAGATGAGGTAATGTTGATTAAGGAGTTAAAGAAATATTCAAAGATTTCTTCGATAGGAAGTGTTGCTAATAGTTGTATGGCTATTGCAAGGGGGGATTTTGCTTGTGATATATTTCCGGGAACAACGCATGGTAATTGTGATTTGGCAGCATCTTATCTTATTGTTACTGAGGCTTTGGGTAAGGTTACAAATATATATGGAGAATATCAGAGATATGATAAGGGTATAATGGGTGCTGTTATTAGTAATGGTGTATCACATGATGAGGTATTAAAGATAGTAAGAAAGTATGTAAAATAGTAATATGAGGAGTGTGAAGATATGAGTAATGTTTTATGGGGATTAGTTTTTATTATTGTTGGATTAATTTGGGGGCTTAATGTTTTAGATATTATTAAGGTTAATTTATTTTTTAGGGGATGGTGGACTTTATTTATAATTATTCCTAGTTTAATTAGTTTATTTAATAGTAAGAAGAAGAGTAAGGTTAGTAGTGTTTTTTGGCTTGCTATTGGTATATTTTTATTATTAGCGTCTTGGGGGATATTTAGTTATGATTTGTTATTTAAGTTGTTTATTCCTTTTATATTAGTTTTTATTGGTATTTATCTTATGTTTTTTGATTGGTTTAGGAGGGATAAGATAAGTAGGGTTGATGAGGGAAAGTTGGATAGTATAGTTGCTACTTTTTCAAAAGAAGATGTTAAGAAAGATGATAGTTTTAATGGTGCTAAGGTAGATGCTATTTTTGGTAGTGTTGTGTTGGATTTGAGAGATTCTAAGATTAGTGGGGATGTAGTTATTAAGGCTAGTAGTATTTTTGGGGGTGTTGATATTATTATTCCTAGTGGGGTTAATGTTGAGGTAAGATCTACTTCTATTTTTGGGGGTGTATCTAGAAAGATAAAAAATGATAGTAATAATAAGAAGGTAATATATATTGAAGCGTTTTGTATGTTTGGTGGGGTGGATATTAAATGAGTAGTAGTCAGAAGTTAATAAAAGTATTAGCAATTTTATTAGGTATTGGTATAATAATTAGTATTATATATGGTGTCTTGTTGGGGATTTTCTTAATTTTTAGAGTTAATTTTAGGGATATTAATAATAATAAGAAGATTAATTTTGAGGAAAGTTATAGTAATGTTTCTAATATTGAAATTGATTTGGAGAGTGTTGATATTAGTATTAAGTCTGGTGATGAATTTAGGGTTGAGGCTAGTGATGTTAGTGAATCTTTTTCTTCAAGGGTTATAGGGAATAGTTTGGAGATTAGAGAAGATAATAAGTGGTTTAGTAGTGGTATTGGTGGGAGTGTTATTATTTATATTCCTAGTGATATTGATATAGATAAGATAGAGATAGATAATGGTACTGGTAATGTGGAAATTAGTGATGTAAATATAGGGTATTTTAATTTTGAACAAGGTGTTGGTAATTTAAGTATTGATAATTCTTCTTTTAATGGAATAGATATTGATGGTGATGTGGGAGAGATAGTAATAAATAGTTCTATATTAAATAATTTGGATATTGATGCTGATATTGGAGATGTTAATATAAGTGCTACTATTAAAGGTAACAGTAAGATAGAGAGCGATATAGGTAATGTTGATTTGGTTTTACTTGGTGAAAGAGGGGATTATCAGATTAGGTGTAAGAAGGATATTGGTAGTATTAGAATTGATGGAATAGAGCAAGATAATAATAGTGTTTATGGTGATGGAGATGATAAGATAGAATTAGAGAGTGATATAGGGGATATTGTTGTTTCTTTTGGATAGAGGAGGTGATTTGTTATGTTTTGTAATAAGTGTGGTAGTTATTTGAGTGATAATGATAAGTTTTGTGGTGTTTGTGGGGCTAAGGTTGGTTGTAAGGGTAATAAGGATAGTAATAATAATTCTAATATTTCTTTGGTATTGGGT
>CASEAD010000204.1 GCA_949285775.1 uncultured bacterium | reverse complement strand
ACTGTTTTCTGGTGTATTACTATCTTGGATTGTATCATCTTCGCTATCTTCTATCACATCATCATTAGTTATTAATTCTTCTATAATAACACTTTGATTAAGAATAGTTGTTTCCCCTTGATAACTAATATTATATATAATATTATAACTTCCAAATGTAAGACTACTTACATATCTAACTAAATTTTGATAATTATCAAATGTAGCCCCACTCACAGCATAAGTAACATCAACTAAATCAGTAACATCTTTTCCATTATATGTAGCAGTAAAACCATGATAAATATACTCATCTCCTTCTACAAAACTAATACTACTCTTTATAAGTCTAGCTTCTAATCCTTCTGTATTTTCTGAAGTATCAATATCATCATCTTGGATATTATTAGAACTACTAGAATTATTAGAACTTGAACTAGAACTACTTTGAGTTACATCATGTATATTAGATGCACTACTATCATAAGAACTTGCTAATACTTCCCCTTCCGTTACTCTATTAATTAAATTCATCGCTTCAGTAACGCTTTCCAAATCAGGTTCCATTACATAAGATCTCTGATTAGGCATACTATATGTATAATTAGATGAATCACTTCCAGTTAAACTATTTGAAGTAATAGTCCAAGAATAATTTTTAGATAGTTGCATTCTTATCAAAGATGTTAACCTATCAGTAGGCATATTAGTAGCAAAACTATCACTTAAAGAATTTAAAAGACTATTATATCTAGTAATTATATCACTACTAGTACATTTTCTAATTAACGCCTCAATAAGAGCCTGCTGATTTTTAATTCTTTGCCTATCTCCCTCAGCAAAAGCTTTTCTTTCCCTAACAAAAGATAACGCTTCTTCTCCATTTACAGAATTATAACCTTTAGTATAGTTATAGCCATCTATTGATGTAAAAGTATAGTCAGAGTAAACATCTACCCCACCAACAACATCTACTATATCAATAATACTAGTAAAGTTAACTTTAACATAATAATTTATCTTTATATCAAGCAAATCTTCTATAGTAGCAATAGACATATCAACTCCATATAATCCAGCATGAGTAAGTTTATCACTATAACCACTAATATTATGTAGAGTTACATAATAATCTCTAGGAATAGAAGTCAATAAAACTTGTCTAGTATTAGGATTAATAGTCGCAACCATATTAACATCACTTCTTGATACAGAAGATACCGAACCATACGTATCAATACCACTTATATAAATATTAAATGTCTCTTTCGTAACATCTACATCTTCCGAAATATCACTTATATTTATAGTAATACTAAATGTATATATAATTCTTATCTTATCATCAAAACCATTTATTTCTTCTACCCCACTATCGTTTTCTCTTAATATAGCCAAGTATGAATCCTCTATTAATATAGCATCTACTTCCTTATCTAATAATCCCGTAGCGAGACTATATATATCATTATATACCCCATTAGTAGTAGTAACAACATTACCAACCTCTTCTAAAGACATTTCACATTCTTCACCATCTGTTTGATAATAACCTATTGTTTGATTATTAATATCATCAATCTCTTCATAAGAACTATCTTCTAAAACTACAACTGAATAATTATAAGTTTTGTAATTCTTGTTAAATCCAACTAATACCCCATTAGTTTTTAAGATATAATAACTACCTATAGATAATATAACAATAAAAATAGTAGTAATAAAATATCCCAATAATTTTTTCTTTTTCTTCATTCTTAAAAGAAATATACTTAATAAATTAACTATTAATAATATTATACCAACAATAATTAAATAGCATGTTGTTAATATATTTAAAGATACTAATGATAAAATAAATATAATTGATACTATAAATAAAATAATTGCAAATAATTTAGCAAATATACTTTTCCTTTTCATAACAATCACCTTTTTTCATAAATATACTATCATAAATAGAAAATGATGTCTAGAAATAATAAATTGTTTCAAAAGCTTTACATTTTTATTGTAAATAAATTATTTTTTAAAAAAAACACCAATATATATGGTGAATTATTAATGCTTAGGCCTAAATATTAACGCCAATATAAATGCCGCAACTATAGCAATACTAATACCCGCAGAAGTTAAATCAAATATACCAAAAGCTAAACCTAAAGGACCCATTTCACTTGCAATATCCATCGCCCCATGTACTAGTAAATGTCCAAAAGAAGTTATTGGTAATAAGGCACCAGCACCACAATATAAAACAAACCTATCATAAATACCAAAAATATCTAAAAATGCCCCTACAACAACAAAAATAGAAGTTACATGTCCTGGAGTAAGTTTTGTATTATCTAATATTATCTGTGATATCATACATACTATACCACAAAATAAGAATGCATATAAAAATATCATTTTAAACAACCTCCAAACTTACCGCATGTGCAATAGCGGGTATAGACTCTTTTTGAAAAAACATCGTTGGAGAAAATAACGCCCCTGTTGGCACTATTAAAACTCTTTTTAATTTTTTAGATTTCAATTGTTTATAAATATATGAGAAATTAACTAAAGCACTACATACAGGGCCTGAACCCCCTGCTAAAACCGGTTGCTTATCTAAATTATAAATCATTGTCCCACAATCATCATAGTTTTTACTAATATCAATTTTATAAACATCCTTTAAATAATTTATTAAAATATCTTTCCCATACATCCCTAAATCCCCTGTTAAAATAAGATCATAATATGAAGGTTCCCTTTTTAAATCAGTTAAATGTCTATAAATAGTATCAGCTGCTGCCGGTGCCATAACCGCACCCATATGATTAACATCTTTAATCCCTTTATCAATGGTCCTCCCAATAGTAGAAGACTCTACCCTAACACTACTTTTATCATTAGTTAAAATAACTCCTGCTCCACCTGTTACAGTAAATGTTGCCGTCTTAGGTTTAGGCGTACCATATTCAGTTGGATTACGATATTGCTTT
>CASEAD010000203.1 GCA_949285775.1 uncultured bacterium | reverse complement strand
TTATCATCTATTACTTTAAATGCCCCAAATTCTCTTTCTACAACATCATTATTTGCAAGTAAATATGCTACTTGATAATATTCTTTAACTTTATCTTTTGTTGCAATAAAATCTACTTCGCCATTTTTAGTTTTTCCAATATATACATCATATCCTCTTTGTAAAAGTTCATTATAAACGATATTTTCAATTGCAAAACTTTTGTTTATTTCAAAATCATTATTTTTTATTTGGGCTATTCCTAAATCAGTCATGTAATATTTATTTAAAGTTTTTAGTACAGCTTTTCCATGTATGTCATATCTATATATTTTTCTTATTATTAGTGCTTTACACAAGGCATCAAGATAAATATATAAGGTTTCTGTAGATATTGATTTACCTTCTTTTTTTAAAAATGTAATTACATTCTCAGCAGAAAACTCTCTTCCGGTTGTATCAACAATATATTGTAATAATAAATCAAAAAGAATTGTATCTTTTAATCCTAGTCTATCAACCACATCCCTTAGTATTATTGAATCAAATACACTATGTAAGTAATCTTTTATATTATTTTCATTCTCAAATTGACATCTATTAGGAAGTCCACCCCATTTTACAAAATTCCAAAATGTTTCTTCTTCTTTTGGCTTTTTCTTTGAAAGTTCTATAAACTCCTTATAAGATAAAGGAAAAATATTAAACAAAACATATCTTCCAGATAAAACTGATGATAATTCTTGAGATAATAATTTACTATTTGAGCCCGTAATAAAAATACTTGTATTAGTGGTAGATGCTCTTAATGAATTAACAACATCCTCAAATCTATTAACTTTCTGAACTTCGTCTAAAAATATATAATATCTTTTTTCATCTAATAATCGTTCTTTTATATATTTATTAAGCTTTTTATAATCTTTTAAATCTTCATATTCTATATATTCAAAATTAATATATATAATATGGCTATCCTCACAACCATTTTCTTTTAGTTCACCTATAATTTGATTTAAAATAACAGATTTACCACACCTTCTTATTCCAACTAATATTTTAATGAGATCACTATCATAGAAACCTCTGATTCTAGATAAATAAGTTTCTCTTTTAATCATTTCAATCACCTATATAAATCATACATTATTTATTATGTTTTGTCAAGTTATTTCTTATTTTAGAAATAAATTCTATTTTTTCGACACTTATTTCATATTGCTATATATTTGTTTCGGGAGTTATAATCTTGAAGGTGGATCCTGGTTCATAGCTAGCCCAAATGGCTAGGTTTCTGTTTATTTCTTCTTCGGTGTAGTCTTGATAATTATTGGGGTCGAATCCAGGTCTAGAGGCCATTCCTAGAATTTCTCCAGTATTAGGATCGATAGCAATACTCCATGCTCCATCGGCGTTATATTTTTCCATAGCGTTATCTAATTCTCTTTCTATGGAGGTTTGTATTTCATAGTTTATTGTCAATTCGATATCCATTCCGTCTGTTGGTTGAACGTAATTTTCGGCTAAGGTTAGTTTTTGTCCTTTGGCATCACTAAAATATTGTATAGCGCCTGTTTCTCCTGTTAGGTATTCATCATATTGAAGTTCTAATCCGGAGAGTCCTTGATTATCAATTCCAACATAACCTAGGGCATGGCAGAGTAATTTTTCATAAGGGTATATTCTTTTGGATTCTTTTACTAGATAGACACCGGCATATCCTAAGGCATCTATAGCGTCGGCTTGTTCGTAGGATAGTCTTCTTCCTTCAGGGTGTACTCTTTCTATGGATGAGCTTTTATAGAGATGTTCTTCTATGGCACTGATATCACATTCTAGTATTCTAGCGATATTTTCTGCTATTTCTTGTTTTTGGTTATCGTTTATTTGATTTGGGATGAAGACAAGACTTACGGTTGTTAAGTTATCTGCTATTATTTCTCCATCTGAGGTATATATTTTTCCACGATCAGCTTCTATTGGTAGGTTTCTACTCCATAAACTATTAGCGAGACTATTTAGTTTTTTATAGTCTATTACTTGGATATAGAATACTTTAGATATTATTAATATAAAGCAAAATATAATAACTATTAGTACTATTTTTATTCTTTTATGAATAAAAGTGGAAAACATAATATGACCCCCATTTCTATTAAACTTTATTAGTAATATAGAATAAATATGAATTTATTTTGGTAGTGTTTTTGTTCTTTAATTCGCAAAATT
>CASEAD010000202.1 GCA_949285775.1 uncultured bacterium | reverse complement strand
TATAATATGTCTGTATTATCTCATATTCATCTATTTTAGTTATTGTGTTTAAATATTTATCTAAACTATCTTCTCTTACAGAAATAAATTTTCTTTCTAAATTATTTAATAATCCCACTACTAATTCCATTATTAACCTCTTAATTATTTTTTTTCCTAATAAGCATTTTATTAAATCTTTTATAAGATTCTAATACCTCATCATCAGACTTCATTTGCCTAAACGCATCTTTTGTTACTGAAGTATCTGTTAGCATATCATTAGCCCTTAAACAATCTTGTGATATTTCATCAATTACTATAATATTTCCACTCTTATCAAAACCTAATTCTATTTTAAAATCAATTAAACGTATTCCCGCTTGATCTAACTCCTTATTTAATATATAAGCAACTTGCCCCAACAACCTCTTACACTCATCTAATTCATTTTGTGTTAATAAATTAAGACCTACAATATAACTTTCATTTAAAGTTGGATCATCTACCCCACCTATACTTATATCTTGTTTTAAATCATATTTAAATAATGGTGGATCAAATTTTTGATTTGCTTTTACAATAGATGGATATAACCTTAAAATACTTCCCGCTGCATAAAATCTTGCAATAAACTCTATTGGAATTGCCCTTACTGGTTTTACTACCATTCCTATTTCATTATCAAAAGTTTTAAGTCTCCTATCTTTTAATTCTGTTTTTATACCATATTGTTCTAATAAATTTAAAATATAAATACAAGCCTTTAATCTTTCTATCCCAGTCCCTTTTATATTTTCTTCTCTCTTATAAGTAATACTTCTTAAATGATCTTTAAATACCATAAAATTAGTATCATCATCTATAAAATATATTTTTTTAGATTTACCCTCCGCAATTATTTTATTTTCCCTCATAGCCTTCTCTTTAACTCCTTCTTTACAGTTTCTACTTCTTCTTCTATTTCTTGTGTACCATCTATAAATAAAACATCTGTTATATTATTTTCTTTCAAAAATATAGCACCTTTTTTATATAACTCATAATATTTTATTATCTGCTCATTAGTATCAAATTCATCACTAATATCCTTTTTACTATTTCTTTGTATCGCTAATTTAAGTGGTATATCTATGAAAAAAATTATTTCTGGAATATACCAACTATTTATAACATTAAGTATATCTTCTTTCGAATAATTATTATCAATTAAATCTGTTAAACAAGTTATTATACTCCTATCATAAATATAATTAACATTCTTTATTAAAGCTTGCTTTGTCACTATAGCTTTAGCCCATTCTAAATATTTATTCTGCTTCCATAAATTAAAAGCCTCTCTCGCTTCATTAGTATGAAATGGCTCTATTAAAATATTAGGATTAGTATTTAGTCTACTATTTAATAACATATTAGATAATAATGTTTTACCAGAACCATCTATCCCATCAATAGCAAAAGATAAAGCCCTATCACTACCTGTAATCAAGCCTAATTCCCTATACAGTTCTATCTTATCTACTTTTTTAGTAGTAAGTACCGCTCCTACATCTATTAACTTTTTATATTCTGATAAATTATTTTCAATAGCACTATTACCAGTAACTATTATATCTAAAACAAAATCGGCAATATTCATATATGGAGCTACTTCAACAGAACCTTTCATATTTATAATATTATCTTTATCTATATTAAGAAACTTCCCCGCAATATTACTATAACTAGTAGCAATCTTATCTATTTGTTTTTTATTAGTATCATTATTCCTTAAAATACTTAATCTACAATTAGGTTGTTCAAAATATTTTAGCATAACCTTACAATCATTTGATATTTCTAACACTTGATCTGTACCATATAACATTAAATCAAAATAATCACTATACTTTATTAAATCTTCATATCTTAAAACATATACTTCTAAAATATAATTATCTTTAACAAACTCATAATATACCTTCCTACTACTTTGTGAAATAGAAACATTTATATTAATAGTCCTTAAATACTCTTCTAATATTGGTAATAATTTCCCCTTACAAGCACCTAATTTTATTCTTTGCATATTTATTTACACCTCCATTAAATATCAAACTCTCCATATCTTCTAAACATAAATCCATACCTAATAATCTCTCAATATCGCTTTTCTTAATAAATATCATCGTAGTAGATTCACTAGTCTTAGCATATGCTTGTCCATTTAAATTTTGACCTATTAAAGATATTATATTTCTTATTAATAATTCATCTATCTGAGGTAATATCCTTTTTAATACTTCAATTGTACCTAAATACGCATCTTTAATAGCACTATGTAAATCTTGCTTTTCTCCTATCCCCACTATAGCAATACCTTCTATATCAAAAATAGGCTCCTTACCAATTATAATAATATTATTTAAACTATTATTTATTATTTCCAAAGACAAATCTATCTCTCCAGATGCCTCTAAAGATATCCCACTCAATTCCCCATATCCTTCTATCGCATGAATATCTCCTAAATATAAACCAGCTCCTTCATTAGTAATAGGTAAATAAACATTAACCCCCTCAGTAATAAAAGGTAAGTCTAAATTACCACCATTTACTTTAGAAGCATGACCTGTTTTAATAAAACTTACCTCAGGAGTAGTAGCAATCATTCCTATCATAGGACGATATTCTAATTTAAAATTATTATATTTTATTATATTATTATTTAAATATCCTATAATTGGACATCTCGTTATTGGCGTAGATAATTTTATCGGATCTATCCCCGCACTTCTAGAAAGACTTTGCCCCATTTCATTTACATTTATTTTATTTATATTTATTTTTAAAGTATCTCCTCTCTTAGCACCTTCAATATTTATAGGCCCTGTCAAAGGATGATGATGATATTTTCCATATTTATTATCAATTGAATTTAATAATTCTTCTATAGTTTGAAATTTATTTCCATATGCATTTATTGTTTCTATTATTAATCTTTCTTTAGGACTTGCTCTATATATTGATTTATTTTCTTTATCTATCTTAATAGCATAATTAGATTTTATTATATTAGACATATTGTAATTTATCTATACCCTCTATAGACATTTTTAATGGTTTTAATGGTCTTATATCTAAATATGGTATATATATTTTTTTAGGTAAAGAAATAACATTATAAATTGCTTGTCCTACTTCTTCTGGATATAACTTCCACTCTTCATATATATGGTGATCACGATTTTTAATACTTCCTAAAGATAAATATATAACTCTAATATCATCATATCTTAATTCATCTTGCAAACACAGTGCCACATTCCTAATAGCAGCTTTAGTAGCGCAATAACTACTACCTTTTTCAAAAGTATATTTAGATGAATGTGATCCTACAAATACTATATCTCCCTTTGCCATTTTTAACTTATCTATACATCCCTTTACTAAATAAAATGGTCCATTTAAATTTATATCAACAGCATCTTTCCACTCATCATCATCAAAACATACTACCCTAGAAAATACCCTAACCGCAGCATTTAATACTAACAAATCTATTTTATCTGGTAATTTAAAAACAGACTTTTTAATATCTTCTATATTCTTCATATCACATATTATTTCTTTATAATTTTTATCTATTATTTTACTTTTTGTCCTATTTATCCCATATACAAAGTATCCTCTATTTAATAACACTTTTTTTATTCCTTCTCCTAAGCCTCTATTACAACCCGTTATTACTGCTATCTTCATTTTTCTCCTCCTTCTTTTATATTTTTACTAATTGAATATGTT
>CASEAD010000201.1 GCA_949285775.1 uncultured bacterium | reverse complement strand
TTAAATAATTATACCCACAATAAAGCTATTCAAAAAATAAAAGAATCAAGAAGAGTATCCATTAAAGATAAAGAAATATTAAATAAATATAAAAAACAATACCAGTAATCATGATATTGTTTTTAGTATAATAATTTAATTCTCAGCTTCTTCTAACATTGAAGTAATAAGTATTCCATATCCCTTAGTAGGATCATCAACTACCACGTGAGTGACACAGCCAATAATATTATCACCCTGAATAATTGGGCTTCCGCTCATACCCTGAACAATACCACCAGATATATCTAATAAGTTTTGGTCTGTTACTTCAAATAAAATATTTTTAGCACTATCAGCATTATTACTAACCTTCAAAATATTAATATCAAAAGCCTCTACACTGTTTCCAGATACCACAGTAAGAAGTTGTGCTTTACCTAATTCGATCTCTTCATATCCAGCAACCTTATAAAGCTTACTATCAGGAAGTTCATCTGTATAAACACCAAAGATACCCGAACTAGTATTTTCTTTAACATTACCATAAACATCATTTACATCATATCTCGCGTTTTTCTCACCTGGATTTCTCTCATCACTAGGAGTAATACTAGTAACAGTAGAGTTAAAAATTTTACCATCTTTAATTTCTAATTTCTGACCTGTTGTTTTTTCTACAATTTCATGACCCAAAGCTCCATAAATCTTTGTCTTTGGATCGATAAAAGTTAAAGTACCAACACCATTGACACTATCTTTTACATATAGTCCTGTTTTATAAACTCCATTTTCATCATTAATAAGATTTAGTGTTGTATTTAATTCCTTACTACCTCTTAAATAAGTAATATCTAATTTACTTATATCAGTAGCACTATCAATTACCTCTAACATCTCATCAATAGAATTAACTTCCGTATTATTAATAGCGGTTATTTTATCACCATTTTGTAAATTAGCGTCATCAGCGGGATTAACACCTGATACTTCATAAGTACCAACAATTATTATACCATTTGAATGTAACTCTATACCAATATTTTCTCCTGATGCAATAATATAATCTGAATAGGCAAAAACCTGAATAGGTGTAATTACCATTGTTAAAAGAAGTAGCATAAAACGTTTAAACCTATGCTTAATATTCATTAATTACATCTCCTTTTTTAATCCATAAACAGATTACATTATTATTATTAGTTAGTTTAATATAAATATGTTTATAAAAATATTCCAACAACTATTAGTAAACTCTGTTTAAAGAATATATTATTAATAATTGTTAATAATAATAAAGAAAAGATCAATATATTGTGTTATAATTAAGTAGGATGTGAATTATGAAAATAGTAGATACAGCTTTAATCAAAGAAGAAGAATTTAATAATATTAAAAAAACTATCAGCAAATTTTCTATAAAACCTACTTTAGCAGTTATTAATATAAATAGTAATGAAAAAGCTATTAGTTATAATAACGCTATTAAAAGAATGTGTGATTATATTGGATATAAGTATAAGAGCTATAATTATTTAAATATAGAAGAAGATGAATTACTAAAGTTAATTGATAGTTTAAATAATAATAAAGAAATAACTGCCATTTTAATATCATTACCATTACCTAAATATTTAAATAAAAAATTAATATTAAATGCAATAAATCCTAATAAAGATGTAGATGGCTTAACAGATGTAAATAGACTAAAATTATTTAATAACGATAATCCTCTAATACCAACTACAGTCTTAGGAATAATTAAATTATTTGATAAGTATAATCTTGATCTTAATGGTAAAAATATTATAATCTTAAATAGAAGTAATTTAATAGGTAAACCTCTGGCAAATATATTATTAAATAAAAATGCCACAATAAGTATCTGCCACTCAAAAACTAAAAATTTAGATAATTATTTACAAATAGCGGATATAATAATAACTGCTGTAGGTATACCTAATCTTATTACTAGCAAGATGGTAAGTGATAACACTATAATAGTAGATGTCGGTCTTTCATATAAAGAAGGTAAGTTAGTAGGAGATTTTAAGAAAACCATAGATAAGAATATAACTCTTATAAATAAAACAGGAAATATGACCATGGTTGGTTTAGCCCTAAACATAATGAAGTGTTACTATTTAAATAATAATTAGTATATTTATAATATTATCTAATAGAAATAATTTATACTATTAATTTTAAATGCTTTTGCTTGATTTTTACTAGAAATTATCATAAAGTGATAGATAGTGTGAAAATAAGGAAAAATATGTTTTCGTACGATATGAAAGATTTCCTAAAAAACTTGAAATAGTACCATAAATATACTATAATTATTTTGTTATAGATAATCTTCATTACAACAAATAAGGAATATTACTGAGAATGGAGAAAGAAAAGAACCAGTTATGCTAAATACCGGAAATGATTTAAAACTAATTGCCAATAGAGATAAATTCTATTATAATGAAGTTATTGGAGAGTTATTATCAATTCTTATAATACTATTAAATTTTATGTGAAAGTGAGGAATGGTTATGAAAAAATCATATAAATTTGGTGAAATTATTTTAGTATTAAGAGAAGAATATAAAGAATGTAAACATTTATTAGAGGAGTTAAACAAATGTATAAATGTTAAATCTGATAATAATAAATATTACTTTACCGGATTACTTCCAATGGATGAAAAAATACGAGAGTTAAGTTATTGGAAAATAAGATTATATGTTGAGAAAAGATATCATGATATTTTAAAGGAAATTCAATATTTGAAATATAGTTGGAGTAGTATATCTTTATATACCGCATATTTTACGACAGTAAAAAAAAGACAATTGGTTATATGGACTTGAATATGAAAATGAACTAACCCCATTTGACAGAAAAAAATATATACCAAAAGTCGAAATAATTGATCAAAGTAAGTTTTCTCTACTTATTGATGAATTACTTTCAT
>CASEAD010000200.1 GCA_949285775.1 uncultured bacterium | reverse complement strand
GTATTAAATCATAATCTATATTTTTATAATATATCAGACAAACATAATAATATACCAGTAGGAAAAATAAAAGAAGATATAGATAAAAACTTTGGAAGTTTTAATAACTTTAAAAAAGAATTTATTAATAGCGCTACTAACTTAAAAGGAAGTGGCTATACCTTCTTAGTAAAAGATAAAGATAACAAATTAAAAATAATAAATACATCTAATGATGACAGCCCATACTCTTATAATCTAACGCCTATACTAGTATTAGATTTATGGGAACATGCCTATTTCTTAAAATATAAAGATAATAAAGAAGCATATATAAATAATTTCTTTGAAATACTAGACTTTGAAAAAGTAAATAACTATTATCAAAAACTATAAAAAAAGATGAGCTAATTACTCTAATTAAGAATAATAACTCATTTTTTAATTTTTAATTACTTCTCATAACTAATAGCGTCTCCAGGACAATAACTATTATCCACAAAAGATACTAATTCTTCCTTATCTTCTTCTGCTACTTCATCTGTTATTACAGTAGCCTTGCCATCATCATCAAAAGCAAATATCTTATCCATACTAGCAACACAACTTCCACATCCAAAACATTTATCTTTATTAACTATAGCTTTCATATATAATACCTTCTTTCTATAAATATTATATTAATTAATTACATAAAAATCAAGAAAAATATTTTATTTTGTCGAATTTTATGATATTATATAATTAACAATAAAGAAAGAGGCGCTGTTTATGGAGAGTAGAACTTTAAAATATATGGATACTAATAATCAAGAAACTACCGCAACTAGAAGTAGTCGAAATTCTAGACTATACCGTGAAGTATATGGCAAATATGGTGAACTAGATAACCTACCTATTCAAGATAATACTGATGAAATAGATATGGCTAGATTAAAAGAAATTATGTCAAATAACACTAAAAAAGAATATCCAAGTAATACTTATCAAGAGATAGTAGAAAGAAAAAATACTCCAAAAGAACAAAAAGTATATGACATAAACAAATTATTAGAAAAAGCCAAATATGAAAATAACAAATTAAAAGATCCTACAAAAAAAACAAGCCAAATAAATAGAGAAATATTAGAAACTCTAGAAAATAAAGAATTATCCTTAGAAGAAATAAAAAAAGCTTGTCGAAAATACGAAACTAGAGAAGAACTAAACAAAGAAGATAGTTTATCTATGACAAGAGAAATGAAATATCATACCAGACAAATATCAACAGACCCACTAATAGAGCAAGTCATACCAGATAATAACCCATCACTAGACTTATTAGAAGATTTAAAACCTACAGGTAATACTATAGTAACTAAACCAATTGTAGAAGAAAACTTTTATGGGGAAGATACTAGTGATATTGATGTTATAAAAAATCCCTTAAAAAAGAGTAATAATATTGATAATGATTTCTATACTAGCTCCTATAAATTTTCCAAAAAAGATTTTAGTGATGATGATGACGACTTTTTTGATGAAAAACCATCTAGTAATATTTTAAAAATTATATTACTTGTAGTAGCAATTATTGCTTTTGCCTTTGTAATTTATTATTTTATAGCAAACTATGGCTTAGGAACCTAATAATTAAAACATTTTAGAACATACTATAATTGAGGTGTAATTGTGGTAAAGAAGAAAAAAAGAAGAAAAAATAAAAAAAATAAAATTATCTTATTTATAATTATTCTATTATTAGTAAGTAGTGTCTTAATAAGTACAAAATATTTACTTTCAAATACTAATATAACTGCAAATAAAATAAATATGTTTTTAGCAAGCAATACTAATGAAGTACCTTTATATACTCTAAATGAAGAAGAAGGCACCCTTGATGAAGGAATAAAAGTAGTAAGAGGAAAAGAAATAACTACAACCGATAAATATATAGAAATATCAAGTGAAAAATATTATCCTCTTACTATCAATAATATTAATTACTACGTAAAAGAAGATAACCTAGTAGAAAAAGAAGAAGATATCGTTAAAGAAAATACAATGTATGTAAGAACACCTACATCTATCTTAAAAGATACCTCTACTTCTGAAATATTATCATTAGCAGATAAAGGAGATTCTTTAGAAATAGTTGGGTATGACAGTTTAGATGAAGAAGGAAATGTTATAACTTATACCATAAAAGTAGATGATAAAATTGGTTATATATATGGTAAATATTTAGTAGATACGGAAGAAGAATCTCTTAAAACATATAATGAACAATATGATGAAATATATAAAAGTATAAGTAATCCTTATGGTGGAGGAGACGCTAGTGAGTTAGATTATTATCCTACAGAAAAAGTATCATTTGCAGATAATGTCATGCCAGAATCTGTTTATGCACTATACCTAAATTGTGGATCTAATGTCATAAATAATATAGATGCTTATATAGAGTTTGCTAAAGATACAGAAATAAATGCCTTTGTAGTAGATATTAAAGACAATGAAAGCCCAGCTTTTCCTGCTAAAACATTTGAAACATTAAGTCCTACTAACTACGAATATGCCATTAATAGCTACGATAGTTATAAAAATGCTATTACCAAATTAAAAGAGGCTGGATTTTATGTAATAGGAAGAATTACTGTTTTTAAAGATAGTTACTACGTAAAAGATAATCCTAGTACCGCTATAAGTTCTATCGCAACAGGAAGTCCTTATCTACATAATAAATCTTATTGGCCTAGTGCATATGATAGAAATGTCTGGTACTTTAATGTATCCTTAGCAAAAGAAGCAGTAGAAGAATTTGGCTTTAATGAAATAAATTTTGATTATGTAAGATTTCCTGACCGAATGCAATCTGTAGAAAGTAGTGTTGATTTACATAATACCTATAATGAAGATAAAACACAAGCAATACAAAGATTTGTAAGATATGCTACTGACGAATTACATAAATTAAATGTTTATGTCTCAATAGACGTCTTTGGCGAAACAACTAACGGAACCTATACTACTGCTTACGGACAGTATTGGCCCGCTATCAGCAATGTAGCAGATGTAATAAGTGGAATGCCTTACCCCGATCACTTTAGCGATGGATATTATGGAATAAGTAAACCATGGAATAATCCTTATAAACTTATGAATATGTGGGGACAATTTGCTATGGATAGACAAAAAGAAACCCCAACACCAGCCAAAGTAAGAACTTGGATACAAGCCTATGATGTATTAAATTATGTTGACGCTAATGGTATCGATTACGGTGCTGATGAAGTAGAAGATGAAATAAGAGGATTATATGATGCCGGACTTAGAGGAGGATATATAACTTGGTTATCTAATTCTAGCTTAGAAAAATATCAAACACAAAAGAAAGCATTTCAAATAGATTATATGAAGGAGTATAGAGATGAAGACAATAATAGTGGATAATAATAAATATGAAATTATAAGAAATTATCGCGATGCTTTTAATCTAGACGAATTTACAAATAGGTATACAGATTATTTTTATGACTATGATTATATATTAGGAGATATTGCTTATGGTAAATTAAGATTAAAAGGCTTCTATGATAGTTCTAATAAAAAAGTAAATGAGTTTAATAATTACGATAATATAGATGATTATATAATAAAAAATTGCGCTAACGATTGTAAACACTTTATAGTAAAAAAAATAAAGTAGAGGTTTAATATGAAAAGAAGAATATTATTAAAATTAAGTGGTGAATATTTTAGTAAAGATAATAACAATATTGATTTCAATAAAATGTTAAATGTCGCTAATACTATTAAAGAATGTATAAATATTGATAATAATATAGAGCTCGCTATCGTAATAGGAGGAGGAAACTTTTGGCGAGGAAGAAGTAATACCATGATGGATAGTTGTACCTCTGATTATATAGGTATGTTAGCGACCACTATGAATGCCTTAGCCCTAAATGATGCCTTTATCCAAGTAGGATTAGAATCTAGAATTCAAACAGGTATTCAAATGACCGAAATAGCCGAAATATATATAAGAGGCAGAGCCCTAAAGCACTTATCTAAAGGTAGAATAGTAATTTTTGGTTGTGGAACAGGATTACCGTTCTTTTCAACCGATACTGCCGCCTCATTAAGAGCAGCAGAAATAAACGCTGATATTATCCTAAAAGCCACTAATGTAGATTATGTCTATACCAAAGATCCAAGAAAATATGATGATTATGAAATTCTAAAAGAAACAAGTCACTTAAATATAATAAAAGAAAAACTAGGAGTAATGGATTTAACCGCCATATCCCTATGCATGGAAAATAATATTCCTATTAGAGTATTTAATATAAATAAACTAGATAACTTGAAAAAAGCTCTTTTAGGAGAAAATATCGGAACCATTATAAAGTAGTTTATTTTTTTCGAAATATGTGTTATAATATGATTATAATTAATATATTTACTTAGGAGTGTGTATTATGTTTTATTTTTGGTTAGCAATAATGATAATTTTGGGATTTATAGAAGTTATAACTATAAACTTAGTAAGTATCTGGTTTATTATAAGTGCTTTTGTATCACTAATTATATCCTTCTTTACTGATAATTTTGTTATTCAATTTGGAGTATTTGTTATCTTAGGAATAATCTTAATGATTACAACTAGAAAAACACTAGAAAAAAAACTAGTAAAAAAAGAAAAGACAAATTTAGATAGAGTAATAGGTATGGAAGGTATTATTACAGAAGATGTTACTAAGCATACCATAGGAGAAGTAAAGGTAGCTGGTAAAAAATGGTCTTGTGTATCTGATAAAACTATTAAAAAAGGTAGTGTTGTTAAGATACTTAAGATAGAAGGTGTAAAATTAAAAGTAGAGAAGGTTGGTGAGTAATTTATGACAGTATTTTTAATTTTATTAGTAATAGTACTTATCTTTATTATTCCTTGTATAAAGATAGTACCACAAGCTAAAGGATATGTTATTGAAAGAATAGGATCTTATTATCAAACTTGGAGTAATGGCTTACATTTCTTAATACCATTTATTGATAGAGTAGCAAGTGTAGTTACATTAAAAGAAATCGTTAAAGATTTTGCCCCACAATCAGTAATCACAAAAGATAATGTAACAATGCAAATAGATACCGTAGTATATTTTCAAATAACTGATGCCAAATTATACACTTATGGTGTAGAGCGACCTATTAGTGCAATAGAGAACTTAACTGCAACAACTCTAAGAAACTTAATAGGAGAGTTAGAACTAGACCAAACATTAACATCAAGAGACATTATTAACTCTAAAATGCGTTCAATTTTGGATGAAGCTACTGATGCATGGGGAATAAAAATAACTAGAGTAGAAGTTAAGAATATTATTCCACCAAGAGATATCCAAGAAGCAATGGAAAAACAAATGAGAGCAGAACGTGAAAGAAGAGAGAAAATACTTCAAGCAGAAGGCGAAAAGAAGTCTAGTATCTTAATTGCCGAAGGTGAAAAAGAAAGTGCTATTTTAAGAGCAGAAGCCAACAAGGAGGCAAAGATTAAAATGGCTGAAGGTGAAGCAGAAGCTTTACTAAAGATTAAACAAGCCGAAGCAGATGGAATAAAATTATTAAAAGAAGCTAAAGCTGACAAAACAGTTATCGCTCTAAAAAGTTTAGATGCAATGGCTAAAGTTGCAGATGGAAAAGCTACTAAATTAATTATTCCATCAGAAATTCAAAATATAGCAAGTTTAGGAGTTTCACTAAGTGAACTAATAAAAAAAGATGAAACTAAGGATAAATAATATTCTTAGTTTCATTAACTATATATTAACTTTATATAATAATATTGACAAATAATCAATAAAAGTGTAAAATCTTATTTGTAAGCTTTAATTGGAGTGGTACTCAAGAGGCTGAAGAGGCGTCCCTGCTAAGGATGTAGACTGGGAAACTGGTGCGAGGGTTCAAATCCCTCCCACTCCGCCATTAAGTATTTATCCCTTGTATATCAAGGGTTTTATTATATTTAAATGATTTTGGGTACTATTTAGGTACTATTTTCATTTAACTTATTGAGAGCATTCACTGTATTGCTCTTTTTCTACAATTAAAACATAGAGACTAGTCACAAGGCTAGCCTCTATAATTAATTTCTTTTGGTT
>CASEAD010000199.1 GCA_949285775.1 uncultured bacterium | reverse complement strand
TATATTATTTATTTAATTTATTTATTTGGTGTTATATTATTAAAAAGATGTATTACTTTTATAGTTTTATATTGTAGTAATATAAAAAAGACACAATTGCTGGTTGTGTTCTTTAAATTATTTTTTGTGTGTTCTAGTATATTCTTTTTTAACTGGTTCTTTTGAAAAAATAACATCTAAAGCACTGCCGCTTGCTAGTGATTTATTTATTCTAATACATGGTATATTATCTCTTTCTGGGTATCTTTTAATAAATATTTGGTATAGCTCCGAAAAAAGTTTTGAACAGTCATTTTTATCATTCCACTCTAATTTTTCAAGTGGAAATCTTATTGTATAATAAAGCCTAATTATTGTTCTATTATTATCTATCACAAGTTCTGCTCTTTCTAGATATTTCGTAAAAACTTTTGCCTATTAAATTTAAATCAATAGTGTTACGTTTTTTGCGTATTAAAATTGGATAATCAATGTTTAACATAGCTTTTTCCAACATTTCAGTACATTCGCTTGCAAGATTTATAATTCTTTCTTCTTTTTTGCTTTCTCCCTCTATTTCGTATTCTTTTGCTTTTTGCAATATCATTGCTCTTTGATCTGTTATTTCGTCTATTCTTCCCATTAATGCATCATAATTCTTATGCGTATCATTATCCATAAAATACTCTTTCCTTTCTTTGATAATGGTTTATATGCTATCATAAAGTTTATTTGGTATCAAGTATCAATTAATTATTGATAATATTTCAAACGTGTTGGTATTTAAAAGATAAAACTTATGAATTTAAAATGGTTAATATCTACTTACAAATGGAATATGAGACATAATTAGTCCTCTTCTTTTATTACCTGTTGTAGTAGGGGTAGTAGGGGTAGTTGGTTCATTTGAAGGTAATTTTGGAAGTTTTACTGTAGTTAGTTCATCTTGATCTAGTGTAATATCATGTTTAGTGTTTCTATTATATTGTATTTTTATTTCATTGTTTTTATATATTCTAAATGTAATATTATATTTTGCTAAATATTCATTAATTTTATCTATTTCATATTGATCTATAGATGGGGTATTAAATTTTTCATAAGTTAAAAATACTGTTATTCCTTTATCTGTTATAGTGAAGTTAGATGAATCATCTTTATTATAGTTTGCCAAGTAGTTTGTTACCGTAGTTGTTATTGAATATTTTTTATCTAAGATTAAATTTTGTGGGTTTATAGTTATATCTTCTAATATTTTAATTATTTCTTCTGCTATTTCTTGACAATGCTTATTTTTTTCTTGTTTTATTAATAAATCTTGTTTTATAATTTGTTCATAATTTTTTTCTAAGGCATTAAAGTATTGTTCTAAATTATTTTGCATATTTATCACTTCTTTCTTAAAAACGCTCAAATATATTAGCATATCATTAATATTGATGTCAAGTATAAATATTATTATTTTTAAGTATAATAATTTATTGACACTTAATTCGTAAAATGATTAATTCCTATATAAATGATAGTTAATTTTATTGAAGTACTGATATTATTTTGATATACTTATCTAGTCTAAATTATTAGAAAGGTGATATGATGAAAAAATACGTATATTCTTTTAATGAAGGAAACAAAGACATGAGAGAATTATTAGGGGGTAAAGGAGCAAACCTTGCAGAGATGGTATCTATTGGATTACCTGTTCCTAGAGGTTTTACTGTTACAACAGAGGCTTGTAATAAATATTATGATGATGGTAAGATTATTAGTGATGATATTAAGAAAGAAATATTTGATAATCTTGCTAAGTTAGAAGAAGTTACTGGTAAGAAAATGGGAGACTTAAATAATCCTTTATTAGTATCTGTAAGAAGTGGTGCTAGAGCTAGTATGCCTGGTATGATGGATACTGTTCTTAATTTGGGACTTAATGATGAGGTTACCGAAAATTTTGCTAAGGCAACTAATAATAAGAGATTTGCTTATGACTCTTATAGAAGATTTATTATGATGTTTGCAGATGTTGTTAAGGGATATTCTAAAAGTTCTTTTGAAAGAGTTTTAGATAAGATAAAGGAAGAGAAGAATGCAAAGTTTGATACTGATTTAACAGATGATGATATGTATGAAGTTGCAATGAAGTTTAAGAGTATTTATAAAGAATTAGATGGTAATGAATTTCCACAAGATCCTAAAGAACAATTGATTGAAGCTGTTACTGCTGTATTTAGATCTTGG
>CASEAD010000198.1 GCA_949285775.1 uncultured bacterium | reverse complement strand
TTAAATTAGTAATAATTAATACTATCAAATAAACTCTTATACTAGAATAATCATAACTAAATACTGAATTAAATAAAGAATTAAAATAACTAAAAGACATTACAGTAAAAAATACATATATAACTATAAAACTAGTTATAAACCTCTTTTTATTATTTATATATAAATATAAAAAAGAAGCAATAAATAATGAGATAAACAATATTACATAAACAAAATTAATATTCTTTATAAAAGGTAATAGATATCCCATTTCATCACCTACAATCTTATTATGTGATTTTTTCACATATATTAGAAACTCTCTTCTCTATATAATCTACAACTCATAATTCTATATAAATTCTTCTATAAAAATTAGGGTAGTTACTAATTAGAATAACTCTTTAACATTTGCTTAAATAAATTATACTCATCACTAGAAAACTTATCTAAAAGTCTTAACTCTAAACTCTTATCAATATTAACTATACTTCCTATATTATACATCTTTATTTCTTTTAACATCTTATTAAATAACTTATAATCATTTAAAGTATAATTAGTAATATTCTTCTCAATAACAGGTTCTTCTTTCTTAACAGGAAGAGTATTATTTAATATCATATCAAATACACTAGCACTATCAATATCTTCTTTTACATTATTAGTATTATTATTTACTGGCTTACTTACACTATTAATATCAGAATTAAGTTTATATACCATATCATTACTAATATTATTAGCATTAGATATAACTTCTTTATCAACCTCTATCCCTACACTCTTATGAACTAAATCATTTAAACTAAAATTATTCTCTATTGCATTAGTAGTCTTATTATCATATAAATAATCACTCTCTATATTATTATTAATAACTACTTCTAAATCCCTATCATTCATAACAGCAGGAGTATTCTCTAATATCTTATCAGTTCCTTTAGCAAGAATCCTCTCAGTAATAATATTAACTACATATATACCACCTAAAACAATTAACCATACAATAAATACATTAACACTTAATTCTAACATTGCTACTAAACCAACATTAGTAAATAAAGAACTCTTATCAAATACATCAATATTATTACCAGCAATAATCTCCATAACAATAACTAATATAAATTGTATTATACCAAAACAAACCCCATTAACAATCTTATAAATTTTTTCTATCTTAATATTAAATGTACTAATTAAGAAAGCTATATCAACAACTCCCAAAATAAATAAATAAGCATAAATAGAAGGAAAATAAATATTAGTAAATATATTATCAATAATACTATCAAAAGTACTACCTAAATTTTGATAATTATTAAATATAACTATACCAAATAAAGTTAAATATACTATAGTCATTATTATCCTAAATTTATTATTCTTTATCTTCTTAAATATACGCATAAATATAAGTAACATTACTATACCTATAAATATCATATATACATAAGAAGACTGTATAAATTCAAATAAATATTGTAGCTTTTCAATTATTGATGTATATGTCATAATTATTCCCCTCCCTATCTATTATTTCTTAAAATAAACCTATTTTATCTTATTTTTATAGCATTCACTTATTTTTATCTTCTCCTAGAATGACTTTCAACATCTTCTTCTATCACTCTAACATTTGCCGGTATTTTAATTTGACTTAAATCAATATTATCAAGTGGAACTCCTATCTTCTCAACATCAGTTGGAATATCCACAGCAACCGTTCCAACACGTGGCACATCTACTCCAAAAACATATCCATTTGTATCCATAGCAGATACTATATTTTTTCTTAATTGTTCTATTTCCTCTTCATTGTACTTTAATATTTTTCCAACATTGTCATCAGAAAATAATTTTTCTATTAACGCCTCTTTATTAGCTAATTTTTCTATACTTCTAATTGAATTTACTATTTTCTTAACTTTAGAATATAACCCTTTTTGGCTTTCAACAATTTGTTCAGGCTTTGCATTTACAAATGCACCTACGCCTATTTCATTAATATCTTCTGGAAAAACCACTTTATTATCCATAATATTTTTCATACCATTACCTCCATTTTTTATTAATAATTACTTTTATTCTACATTAACAAGTTCAAATATATAAACTGTCTGATGATAATCATCATCTTTAGTACAAGTTATTAAAGTTAAACAATTTTCTCTAATATCTCTATATATATTAACTGTACCATCCTTATATTCATTATATATATTTACAATCTCATAATTAT
>CASEAD010000197.1 GCA_949285775.1 uncultured bacterium | reverse complement strand
TATGAATAACCTAGAAACAATATGGAATGCCCTAGATTATCACTTCAGAAATTACCCCGACAAAGAACAAATAGTAGAAAAAATAATACGTCACCATAAAACTTACTACGAAAGCCTAAATGAATTTCTAACCCTATCTTCTAAAGAATACCAAGACTTATTTATAGAAATGTATAATACCCTAACCCCAAGCAAATTACTAGAAATATTTACTATTGTAGAAAGAAAAATACAGAGTACTATCCCAGAAAATATTAAAAATAAAATATGGATTAACTATTGTGCCCATTATATAAAACTAGAAAGTATTATTAACCAAAGACAAGAAAAGAAGTGATAACATGCAAGATAATTATTTAACAATAACTCAACTAAATAAATATCTAAAATACAAATTCGATGAGGACATAAATCTAAGAAAAGTATATCTAAAAGGAGAAATATCTAATTTTAAAGCCCACACTAGAGGCCATTATTACTTTACTTTAAAAGATGAAGGAAGTAGAATAAATGCCGTTATGTTTGCAAGTTCTACTAAAAACTTAAAATTCTTACCCCAAGACGGAATGAAAGTATTAGTAACCGGAAAAATTACCGTTTACGAAGCTAGTGGTGGCTACCAAATATATGTAGAAAACATGTTAGAAGATGGCATAGGAAACTTATATGTAGCCTTTGAACAACTAAAAAAAAGACTAGAACAAGAAGGACTATTTGATAAAACCAAAAAGAAAAAAATCCCTCGCATTCCCAATAAAATAGGTATAGTAACCGCCCCAACAGGCGCCGCTATAAGAGATATTTTAACTACTATTAAAAGAAGATACCCCATCTGTGAAACTATACTTTTCCCAGCCTTAGTTCAAGGACGTGACGCTGCTCCTGACATAGCAAGAAAAATAGAAATAGCTAATACTTTTGATATAGATACTCTAATTGTTGGAAGAGGAGGAGGCTCCATAGAAGACTTATGGCCCTTTAACGAAGAAATAGTAGCACGTGCCATATACAATAGTAAAGTACCAGTAATAAGTGCTGTAGGCCACGAAGTAGACTTCACCATAGCGGATTTTGTCGCAGACCTCCGCGCTCCAACTCCAACTGCCGCTGCTGAATTAGCAGTATGTGACATAAATACAATAATAGATTACTTAAATAATGCCAAAACAAGAAGCTATAACGCTATTAATAACCTTATTATTACCAAACAAACAACCTTAGCAAATCTAAAAGAAAGCTATATATTAAAGAAACCATCAAGTATCTATGAAGTAAAAGAACAAAGTCTAGACTTATTAATAGATAGACTAAATAGAAGTATAATAAATATAACAGAAAAATATAAAATAAGACTATTCAAAAGCACTACCAGTTATATCCTAAATAACCCCAAATTCTTATATTATACCAAACACGAAAAACTTAAAACCATCTCCACCAACCTAAACAAAGCAATAAACCAAATAATAGAAAGTAATAAAGTAAGACTATTTAAAAGTTCTAACAGTTATATTCTAAATAATCCAATTATGCTATATAAATTCAAAAGTCAAACCCTAGATAAACTAATAAGTAAATTAGAAGTATTAAACCCGATGAACACCCTAAAAAGAGGTTATGCTATAGTTAAAACAAAGTCTAAAGTAATATCCAGTGTTAAAGATATAAAAGAAAAAGATATCTTAGACATAACCCTAAAAGATGGAATCATAATAACAAAAATAGAGAAAGTGAGTGAAAATAATGGAAAGTAAAAAGAAAATAAGTTTCGAAGAAAAAATAAAAGAACTAGAAAGTATTGTTACCGAGCTAGAAAGTGGAGAAGTAAATCTAGATGACGCTATCGAAAAATATACTAAAGCAATGAAATTATCTAAAGAATGCTCTGACAAACTAAACGAAGTAAGTGATAAAGTAAATAAAATACTTATGGAAAATGGTAAATTAGAAGACTTCGAAGTACAAGAACAATAAAAACTGCTTATCAACAGTTTTGGTTCTTCAAAATTGAGGGATCCAGTTAGAGTATTTTGGAATATATAATTAGAGTAAATTAAGATGATTAATTTTTATTATTAAATGTAAAAATTATATTTTCCCGAGTTTTTTTTAAATTCCCATAAATTTCCATAAAAGAAAAAAGATTATCTTTAACAAGAGGATTGAAAAAGAATTAAAAAAGTAGTATTATATTAGCATGTGTTAATAAATGTTGATTAGTGATAAGTAAATTATATTGGTTATATTATAGAGAGTTAATGTTTGGTGCAAATTAACATACAATATAATTGAATTACCCACTATGAGTTTATAGGTT
>CASEAD010000196.1 GCA_949285775.1 uncultured bacterium | reverse complement strand
GTATTATGATTTGGTATTAGATGATTTAGAGAAGGCTAAAGATAAGGTTACTTATACAATTGATTTTGAAGTGATAAAAGAAAATGATGAGTGGGTAATTAATAATTTAAATAATGAACAAAGGCAAAAATTGTTAGGAATATATTAAATTAATTAATAAATTTATTTTATAGTCATATATTTTATTAGAAAAGAGGAAATATATATGATTAATAAGAAAAATTTATGGTTTTTAACATTGTTTAGTTTAGTATTAGTATTGAGTGTTTATTATGTTACTATGCCAAATGATCTGTTAGCAGCGTCTACTAGTGTAACTTCAGAAGAGGATACTAATGTAACGGAAAGTGCTAATATAGATATTGAGGAATCTGATGTTATTTCTGCTTTAAAGGTAGAAGATGATACTGAAACTACAGAGACTATAAGTACTTTACAAGAGACAATTACTAGTGCAGATACTACTACTGAAGAAAAAAATGAGGCGTATGAGAGTTTGAAAACATTAAATAATAATAATGCTTTGGAAGATGCAATAGAGGAGAAGATTGGAAGTGAATATAGTTGTAATGCTTTTGCTAAAATCGAAGAAGATAATGTTAGGGTAGTAGTAGATGGTTGTGATAATTCAACAAGTCTTGCTAATAATATTATGAGATTAGTACAGAGTAATTTTGAGAATAAAATGTATATTTCGGTTCAATTTGAATCATAGATTCACAAAAAATTATTTTTATCATACAATACTATTGAATTTAGTATCCACCCTTTAGGAAGTGAGGGTTGTATGAATAAAAAGATTTTAACCAAAAGGGAAGAAGAAGTATTTACTTTGCTAGTTAAAAATAAGACAACTAGAGAAATAGCAAGAGAGCTAAATATTAGTGAAAAGACAGTAAGAAATCATATTTCCAATGCTATGCAAAAATTGGGAGTAAAAGGTCGTGCTCAAGCGGTAGTAGAATTACTTAGATTAGGAAGTATTACTTTATAGTCACATTAGTGGCTTTTCTTTTTCTATTTAAAATTTATTAATTTATTTGTTAAATTTCTTTGATTTTTTTGAATATTGTGATACAATTAGTATGTAAAAAAAGTTCTGTTATATTTTTATAGCAGTTAAAATGGGAATTGTGGTTCCTTTATTAAATGATGCACGTAAGTAATAGAGTAACAATGCAGGCAGTTTTGTTTGTCTCTATGTTTATCTTGGTCGTGTTTTTATTTTAAGGTCTTTGGAAGGATGGTATTATGAGAACATTAATTAATAATTTGAAAGAAAATGAAAGTACAAGTATAAGTGGTGTAATTAATAAAATAAGAGATACTAAATATATGGTTTTTGTAATTTTAAAGGATGTAAGTGGTCATATACAGGTATCTATTGAAAAAAAAGAAAATGCTGAATTAGCTGATAAAATATTAAAAGTGACACCTGGTAGTTTTGTGACATTTACTGGTAAAATGGTTTTAAGTGAATATGTTAAAGATGGTGGTATGGAGTTTATTCCTGAAAGTTTTAAGATTCTTAGTTTGGCGGAGGTAAGTCCTATTGAAGATAATGCTAATGTGGATACGAAGATGGATTATCGTTGGTTGGATTTAAGAAGTGAGAAAAATACCCTTATATTTCAAATTCAGAGTTATTTAACTAGGATGATGAGGGAATTTTTATATCAAGAAAACTTTATAGAAATACATACACCTAAGTTAATAGGAGCAGCTTCTGAATCTGGATCTGATGTTTTTGAGGTAAAGTATTTTGATAGGTTAGCTTATTTAGCGCAGAGTCCGCAATTTTATAAACAAATGGCTATGGCGGCAGGATTTGATAGAATATTTGAAGTAGCACCTGCTTTTAGGGCAGAAAATTCTAATACTAATAGGCATACTACTGAGTTTACTTCTTTTGATTTGGAGTTTTCATATATTGATAGTTATAAAGATGTTATGAAGATGGAGCAGGAAATGTTGAAGTATGCTTTAGCAAAAGTAAAAGAAAAATATGGTAGTATTATTTTAAAAGAGTTTGGTAAGGAAGTTATTGTTCCTACTGGTGATTTTCCTGTTATTAAGTTAAGTGATTTATATGCTGAACTACATAGAAGATATGGTTATAATATCCCAAAAGAAGATGTAGGGGATTTGAATGCTGAAACAGAGGCTTTAGCGTATAGGTATGCTATGGAAGAATATAACAGTGAATTTATCTTTATAACTGATTTTAGTGCTTCTAAGAGGGCATTTTATCATATGAGAGATGATTCTGGGACACCACTGGGATATGATTTGATATGGCGTGGAACTGAAATAACTACGGGAGCTCAGAGGGAGCATAGATATGATATATTAAAGAAGCAAGCTTTAGAAAAGGGATTAGGGGATGATGTTAAATTTTATTTAGAGTTCTTTAAATATGGTTGTCCACCACATGGAGGCTTTGGAATAGGTATAGATAGGCTTACAATGTTGTTATTAGGTTTAACTCATTTAAGAGAGGCTATGTTCTTATTTAGGAGTCCTAATAGATTGAATCCTTAATTTTATAAATATTACTAAGTATTTTTACTTAGTTTTGTTCTATAATACTTAGAATAAGAGATATTTTAATATTATTTGTAATAAAAGATGAGTATGTTAATATAATTAATCGAGGTGATAGTGTGAATAAAGAGTTACCAAAAATGTATCAGAATAAGATTAATAAAGATATTAATAATACTCAAAAGTTATATAGTAGTTTTAGTAATAATATTAATGATTATGAAGAAAGAACGGCGGTTAAGTATCCGAATGTATCAATTAATAAAAAGATAGATAATATTTTTTCTGCATATGACTATGTATATAAAGCAGATGTTACTATTGTAACAGATAATAATAAGTTAAAAAAAACAATAGTTGCTAGAGATAATAATAATTTAATTACTATAGATAATGAATATATACCGATATCTATAATAAGAGATATATATAAATAGTTTTAGAATGGATGTGTAGTAATGAATAAGAAAGTAGAAGAATTTAATAATAATTTGAAAGATAAGAAGATTGCTGTTATAGGGGCTGGTGTTAGCAATATTCCTTTATTTGAATATTTATCTAATTATGGGGCAAAAGTGACTTTATTTGATAAAAAAGAATATGATGAACTTAGTAATGAGATTATAGAAATTATTAAAAAATATAGTATAGAACTGTCGTTGGGTAATAAATATTTAGACTCATTAGTGGGTTTTGATATTATATTTAGAAGTCCTAGTTGTCTTCCTACTAATGAGTATTTAGTAAAGGAAAAAGAAAGAGGAGCAATGATTACTACTGAAGTAGAACAGGTTATTAAATTAGCGCCTTGTAAAATAATTGGAATAACTGGTAGTAAAGGAAAGACTACTACTACTACTATAACTGATTTATTATTAAAGGGTTCTGGAGTTAAGACTTATGTTGGTGGTAATATTGGTAAACCTATTTTTACTATTTTAAATGATATTAAAGAAGATGATGTAATTGTTTTAGAACTTTCTAGTTTTCAATTAATGGGAATGGAAGTTTCTCCTAATATTTCTATTATTACTAATATAAGTCCTGATCATTTAGATATTCATGCTTCTTATGAAGAGTATATTGATGCTAAGAAAAATATATTTAGGTATCAGAAAGATGATGATATTGTTGTTTTAAATTATGATGATGCTATAGTTAGAGATTTTTGTAATGATGTTAATGGTAAAGTTAAGTATTTTTCTGATGGTAATAAAATAAATAACTGTTATATATTAGATGGTAATTATATTAAATATATAAGTGATGGTAGAGAGGATATTATATTGGATGTTAGAAAGATTAAATTAAGAGGTAGACACAATTATTTGAATATATGTGCTGCTTTAAATGCAACCGATGAATATGTTGATAAAGATAAAGTATATGATATTCTTAAAGATTTTGTTGGTGTTAAGCATAGATTAGAGTATGTACGAGAAATAAATGGGGTTAAATGGTATAATGATTCTGCTAGTACTACTCCTGATAAGAGTAATGCGGGAATTATGGCTTTTGATGAAGATATTACTTTAATAGCGGGTGGTTATGATAAGAATTTAGATTACGATACTCTTGCTGAAAAAATAGTTGATAAAGTAAAGATATTATTCTTATTTGGTCAGACTAAAGATAAGATTTATAATTCTGTTAAGAAAATATTAAAAGATAAAGATAAGGATATTAGTATATATGTAATGGATACTTTAGAAGAAGTAGTTGTAAGTGCATATCATATATCTAAACCAGGAAGTGTAGTATTGTTTTCACCTGCATCTGCTAGTTTTGATATGTTTGATAATGCTTATCAGAGGGGTGATGTGTTTAAGGAATTGGTAAATAATCTTTAAATTATTAATAAAATTTAGGATATATATCATAATATGTAAAGATGGTATTTTTTACTTGACAAAAGTATAAAAAAAGAGTAAAATGGTGAAATAGTTGAGGAGGGAAAATACAATGACAAGTGAAGAAAAAGTATATTTAACTGATGAAGGATTTTTGGAATTAGAAAATGAACTTAATGAACTAAAAAATGTAAGGAGACCGGCGGTTATTAAAGCTTTAAAAGAAGCTAGAGCTTTAGGTGATTTATCGGAAAATGCTGATTATGATGCGGCTAGAAGTGAACAAGCTCAAGTAGAAGGAAGAATATTAGAACTTGAAAAGATTTTAGAGAATGTTCATATTATTGAGAAAGGTTCTAGTGATTCTGTTAGTCTTGGTTCAACAGTTAAAATTAAATATATAGATGAAGACGATGATGAGGTTGAAAAATATCGTATTGTAGGATCAAAAGAAGCTGATCCTTCAAATAATAAGATCTCAAACGAATCTCCTTTAGCGCTTGCTATTATGCACGCTAAGGTTGGGGAAATTCGTGCTGTTGATAGTCCAAATGGACAGTATAATGTTGAAATAGTTGAAATACTTTAATGGAGGATTTTTTTATGAAGAAAGTAATAAATTATGTAGCAAACAAGAAAGAATGGGAAGAGGCACAAACTAAAGAATTTAACAAATTAAATAAGAAAGTTAAATTTGATGGCTTTAGACTTGGTAAAGCTCCTAGAGCAATGGTAGAAAAGAAATATGGAGCAGATATTTTAATTGATGCCGCTAATAGTTTAATTGATAAGGAATATAGAAGAATTTTATTTGAAGATAAAATTATACCAATACTTGATCCTAAAATTGAGCTTGTAAAATCTTCTAAAGAAGAGTTGGAAGTTAATTTTACGTTAATAACAGAACCAGAAGTAAAACTAGGTAAATATAAGGATTTAGGTATTAAGAAAGATGCTGTTAAGGTTACTAAAGAAGAAATTAAAGATAGAATTGATGCTACGTTAAAAGAATATGCAGAATTAGTAATTAAAGATAGTGGTAAAGTAGAAAAGGGAGATATTGCTATTATTGATTATGAGGGATTTAAAGATGGTGTTGCTTTTGATGGTGGTAAAGGAGAAAACTATTCTCTTGAGATTGGTAGTAATACTTTTATTCCTGGTTTTGAAGATGGTATAATTGGAATGCAGAAGGATGAAGAAAAGGATTTAAAGCTAACTTTTCCAGAAGATTATGGTGTTGATGAGTTAAATGGTCAAGAGGTTGTATTTAAGGTTAAAGTCAATGAGATTAAAAGAAGGGAATTACCTGAATTAGATAAAGATTTCTTTGATGATTTAGGATTAGAAGATATCAATACTAAAGAAGAATACGAGGCTAAAATTAAAGATGATATTAAAAAAGAAAAAGAACGTAAAGCTGAAAATGATTATGTTGATAAATTATTTGCAAAAGCAGTATCAAATATGGAATGTGAAATTGATGATGAAATTGTAGAAGCAGAAGCTAATGAAATGTATAAAAATATGATTGATAGAATGCAAGCTCAAGGTATAGAAGAAGATCTTTATTTGAAATATGCTGATACTACGAAAGAAGATATTATTAGTCATCTAAAAGAGAATGCTTTAAAGAGGCTTCAAAATAGTTATTTGTTACAAGCTATTATTAAGGAAGAAAAAATTGAAGTATCTGATAAAGAATTAGAGGAAGAAGTTAATGGAATTGCTACTGAATATAATATAACGAAAGAGGAAGTTATTAAAGAATTGGGTGGCAAGGAGAATATAAGATACGATTTAATGATAAGAAAGGCTATTGATATTTTGAAGGGAAATGAATAATTTCTCTTTTTTCAAAAGAGTGGAGTGAGTTAATTTGAAAAGAAAAATTGAAGTTATAAATCATGAACTTTATAATGAAAAAATATTAAACAATAATATAAAAATTGTTCATCTAAGTGATATTCATTTTAGCTCTCTTACCAATATAAATAATCTTAATAATATAAAAGATACTATTAATAAAATAAAACCTAATTACATTTGTATAACAGGTGATAATATAGATTCACCAAAATTTTTAGAAAATAACAAACTAATGGATAAATTCTATCAATGGATACATAACTTAGGTATTATTAATCATAACAAAATACCAGTATTAATTTCTATAGGTAATCACGACCAACCAAATACAGATAACAATATCAAATATAAAATACTTTATAATAATTATTTAAAAAAATTATCTAACTCTAATGTCCATATATTAGATAACTCTTATTATGAAGATAAAAATGTATTTATATCAGGATTTACTTATCCAAAGGAATTAGTTAGTAGTGGGGATTTAGTGGGGTTAAAAGAATTTTATGATAATCTTAGTTTTAAATTATTAAATGCTAGTAAGAAGAAAATAAATATTGCTCTTATACACTCACCAATTAATTTAACTAATGGGTATATAAAAGATAAATTAAAGAATTATGATTTAATATTATCTGGTCATATGCATAATGGTTTGATTCCACCATTTATAGATAAATTATTAAAAAATAATTATGGTTTAATTTCACCTAATAAGAGTTTTTTTCCTAAAGTTGCTAGGGGTAAAATAAAGTTAGATAAAAATAGATATTTAATTATAAGTGGGGGAGTAACTAAGTTAAGTCTATCATCTGGTATATTTCATTATGCTAATATAATTTATCCTATTAGTATAGAAAGTATTGTTATAACTGGTAGGTAATGTTTACTTTGTAAGGTTATTTATTGGTTTATTAAGAGATATGATATGGTTAAATTTGTAAACTTTTAGGGGAATTTATTTAAAATCCCTCTTTTTTTTGTTATAATTATATTAGAAATAAGGTGAATTTAATGAAGTTGAGTGAAGTAGATAGAAGTAAATTGGCGCCTATGATGAAGCATTATGTTGAATTAAAAGATAAGTATAGTGATGTTATTTTAATGTATAGGCTTGGAGATTTTTATGAAATGTTTTTTGAAGATGCTGAGTTAGTAGCGCATGAATTGGAATTAACTTTAACTGGAAGAAATGCTGGATTAGAAGAAAGGGTTCCTATGTGTGGTGTTCCTCATCATGCTGTTGATATATATGTTGATAGATTAATTAAGAAAGGTTACAAGGTCGCTATATGTGAGCAATTAGAGGATCCTAAAAATGCTAAGGGTATTGTAAAAAGAGATGTTACAGAGGTAATTTCATCTGGTACTATAATAAGTGCTAATAGTTTAGATGAAAAAGAAAATAATTATATAGGTAGTATTTATGATTATGAATATTGTTATGCTATTGTATATACAGATATTACAACAGGGGAATTATATTCAGAAATAATTATACATGATACTAATAAATTAATTAATGAAATATTATCTTTTGGTTTAAAAGAAGTAATTGTTAATTCTATAGTTAATAAAAATATTATAAAATTATTAAAAGAGCAATACAAGTTAACGGTTACGGTATCTGATAGAACTTTAGAAAGTGATGAATATAAGTTTTGTTATGCTAATGTTGATGATTTACGATATATTACGGCTATATGTCATTTGTTATATTATTTAACTGAAGTACAAAAAAGGAAATTAACTCATTTGCAAAAGGTTATTATTAATGAAAATGATAATTTTTTGAAGATGGATATTCATACTAAAAAAAATTTAGAGTTAACGGAAAGTTTAAGATTGAAAGAAAAAAATTATTCATTACTATGGTTATTAGATAATACAAAGACTGCTATGGGAGGAAGAAAATTAAGGCAATGGATAGAGGCACCTCTTAAGGATAAAAAAAGTATTGAAAAAAGATATATGATAGTATCTAAATTGATAGAGGAGTTTATATTAAGTGAGGATTTGAGAAGAAATTTATATGAAGTATATGATTTAGAAAGATTATCTGGGAGAGTTGCTTTAGGTACTGCTAATGGTAGAGATTTAATACAACTTAAAAACTCTTTAAAGATTTTGCCTACTATTAAAGATATGTTAAAAAGTATTCGTTTTTATCAAGAATTAGATCCTATAGAAGATTTATATACTTTATTAGAAAAGTCTATATATGAAGAACCTCCTGTTAGTATTAAAGAAGGATATTTAATAAAAGAGGGATACTCTAAAGAGTTAGATGAATTGAAAGATTTAAGGAGTGGGGGAAAAGACTTTATTAGTAAGTTTGAGTTAGAAGAAAGAGAAAGGACGGGAATAAAGAATCTTAAAGTAGGATTTAATAAAGTATTTGGATATTATATTGAGATATCTAAGGGCAATTTGGGATTAATAACAGATGATATGGGATATGTTAGAAAACAGACTTTGGCTAATTGTGAAAGATTTATTACTCCTTTATTGAAAGAAAAAGAAGATTTAATATTGTCGGCAGAAGAAAAGATAATAAATTTGGAGTATGATTTGTTTATTGATATTAGAGATAAAGTTAAAAAATTTATTCCTAAATTACAGAAATGTGCTAAGGTATTAAGTGAAATTGATGTTTTACAGAGTTTTGCATATGTAAGTGAGAAATATAATTATGTTAGACCAATTTTAAATAATGATCATAATATTAAATTAATTGATTCTAGGCATCCGGTAGTAGAAAGAGTAATTAAAGATGAATATGTTCCTAATGATATTATAATGGATGAAAATACTTCTACATTATTGATTACAGGGCCTAATATGGCGGGAAAAAGTACTTATATGCGTCAATTAGGAATAATAGTAATAATGGCTCAAATAGGATGTTTTGTTCCTGCAAGAGAAGCTAAATTGCCTATATTTGACCAAATATTTACGAGAATAGGCGCTAGTGATGATTTAGTTAGTGGTGAGTCTACATTTATGGTCGAGATGATAGAAGCAACTAATGCGATTAATAATGCTACTATAGATAGTTTAATTTTATTTGATGAGTTGGGTAGGGGAACTGCTACATATGATGGGATGAGTATAGCCCAAGCTATCTTAGAATATGTACATGATAGAATTAGTTGTAAAACATTATTCTCTACACATTACCATGAGTTAACTGCTTTGGAAAATAATTTAAAACACTTAAAAAACAAGCATGTATCTGCTACTGAAAATGATGGTGATATAATATTTTTACATAAGGTAAAAGATGGTAGTGTAGATAAAAGCTATGGTATTAATGTTGCAAAACTGGCGGGATTACCTACAGAAGTTATATTAAGGGCAAATGATATATTAACAAAATATGAAAGTAATGATAAAAATAATTCCAATCGAAAAGAAGTTGCAATACAAACTAGTTTACCATTAGATTATATAAGTAAAAAAAGTGAAATTGAAGAAATTATTAAAAATACTAATATATTAGAATTAACTCCTATAAAAGCTTTAAATTTATTGTATGAATTAAAAGAGAAACTTAAATAAATATATTAATGTGGTAGAAGAAAAAGAGTTGAAAAGAGTAATAATGTTTATACTTATTAATGGGTGTTTTTCTTCTAAAAATCAAGAACTTAACATAATATAGATTATCGGAAGTTAAATTAAATCTTTTTACCATAAAGTTGATTAAACTGATATAATAAAATAATAGCAATATCAACACC
>CASEAD010000195.1 GCA_949285775.1 uncultured bacterium | reverse complement strand
TATATATACAAAACTGATGATTTAATTTCACAATACAATAATAAATTAAAACCCAAAAATAGTCCAACATAATAAAGATAAAAATATTAAATATAATATTAATGCTATTATAACATTATAAAAACAAGGAATAAAAAGACTTATTACCAATTGATAGCAAGTAATAATAATCAAAACTGCACTAGCAAGAACAGCAATTAACTTAAGCCCAATCAAAGTACTCAATATTCTAAAAAAATTATTTCTCATTTCTATCACCTATAATATTTTATGTTTAGATAATTATGATGTTAAAAAAATGTAAAAATAGTTAAATAAACTTACTTACTTCTTTTATTTTTGATAGTTTTATTATATAATTACTAATGAAGGTGATACTTAACTATGGGAAAAAAGAAACATTTAGAATTAAGGTATGTATTAATTATTGTTTTAGTTATAATAATCATGTTAATTGCATTATTTTCTTATGTTATTAAAAGTGATAAAAAATTAACAGGATTTGAATCTTTTATCAAAGATGTTGTAGTGGTAGTTCAAAAAGTCTTTTATATGCCGTTTAGAAGCATAGGAACAATAATAGATGATTACAATAGATTAAGTGATGTCTTAGAAGAAAATAAAATATTAAAATCTAATATTGATAGAATAGCCTCAATAGAAGCTGAAAATGCAGAATTAAGAAAAGAAATAGAAGATTTAAAAAGTGAGTTAGATATAGATGTAGTATTAAGCGACTATGATTACTTAAACGCAACAGTTATTAGCAGAAATACTAATCTGTGGTATAACGTCTTAACTATAGACAAAGGAAGCCATAACGGAATAGAAGAAGGAATGGTTGTTATAAACTCTACAGGATTAATTGGAAAAATTACTAACGTTGGAACATTTTCCTCTGATGTCAAATTAATTACCACTAATGATACTAATAACAAAATATCTGTAACAATTACCAGTGGTGATAATCATCTAACAGGCCTTATTAACGGATACGACAATGAAACAGGATACTTAGAAGTAGAAGGAATAAGTAATACAGATACCGTCTCAATAGGAGACCTAGTATATACATCAGGCTTAGGTGGAGTATTTCCCAGTGGGATACTAATTGGCACAGTAGAAAACATAACCACCGATGTATATGATTTAGCCAAGATAATAAACGTCTCTCCAGCAACTAACTTTGATGATATTAATTATGTTACTATATTAAAAAGGACTGATCAAAATGCTAGTGATTAGTATCATAATTCTCATATTATCTTTACTTATCCAGGGAGTTATATCTAACTATATTGGTTATACCTTTACTAACCTATCTATTTTTTATACCCTTTATCCCTTAGTAGCGTTAGTAGTAATATTACCATATTTTAATAATATAAAAAAATATTTTATTCTCCTAATAATATTTGGCCTAATTATAGATATTGCCTATACTAACACCTTTATCTTAAATGTAGTTATCTTTTCTGTAATCTATATCTTTAATAAATTCTTTCATTCCATATTACCTTATAACTTACTTACAATTAATATAAGTAGTATTATATCTGTGGTAATATACCATATTATTTCTTTTTTAGTATTACTTTTAGTAGGATATGATAATTATACTTTATCAATGTTAGGAATAGCCATCAGTCATAGCATTATAATGACAATAATATATACAAGTATTATATATATAATCATTAACTTTATATATAAAAAATTTGAATTAAAGGAAGTAAGATAGTATGAATATAAATTATAAAAATCCTAAAATAATAGTAATTGCAGGTAAAGCCAGAACCGGTAAAAATACAGTTGCAGATATATTAAATAATCTATATACTAATGATAATAAAAAAGTAATTATTAGTCCCTATACCAAATATTTAAAAGAGTATATAAAAGAAATAACTGGTAATAACTATACAGATGATAATAAACCTAGAGAATTATTACAACAAATAGGAGTAGAAATAATAAAAGAAAAACTAGGTAAAAAAGATATGTTTATCACAAGAGAACTAGATGATATAGATATCTATTCATACTTCTTTGATGTAATTATTATTCCAGATGCCAGATTTCCTAAAGAGATAGATATAGTAAAAGAACATTATAATAACACAACAACTATAAAAGTTATCAGTAATAAAGAAAATAATATGACTAACAAAGAAAAGAGACATATAACAGAAACCGCCCTAGATAATTATGATGATAAAAACTTTGATTATATTATTAATAATAATGATTACAGTAAATTAAATAAACAAGTAGAAGATATATATAATAATATTAAGAATAGTTAGTATAACACTAGCTATTTTCTTATATATT
>CASEAD010000194.1 GCA_949285775.1 uncultured bacterium | reverse complement strand
TGTATTTGGATAAGGGTACTAGTACAGAAGTGTATGAGGAGTTAGTTACTAGTGTTAGTATTAATCTTTATAGTGGGGCTTATAATAATTCTGATAAGTTAATTGGTAATTATGTTATTACTGATAGGGCTACGATAGTGGATTTATTTAATAGTTTGACTATTACTAATGGGTTATTTACTAATCTTACTGATTTTTCTGTTGGTAATTGTTCTGATAATAAGATTTGTAATCGTGAGGCTTTAACTAATGTTACAAATATTACTAATAATTCTTATAAGGTATTAAATAGTTCTTATACGATAGAGATTGTTTCGGTTAATGTAGGGGAAGATACTTTAGTAGTAGAGAATCCTATTTATACTTTTGTTCTTACTTCTTCTTATTATTTGGATGCTAGGATAGCGGCTAATCCTAATTATAATTATGTTATAGTTGATGAGATTAAGAAGAGTGATTTGAGTGATGAGGAGATAGAGAGTTTAAGAGGTAATGGTATTAGTAATATTGATGAGTTGTTAGATGATACGGTGGTTGGTTTAAGGATTAGTAATAATTTGAGTGATTTGTTTGTAGATTCAGCATTTTCTTATGAGAAGGCGGTTGTTAAATATATTGTGCGTAGTAAGAAGAATGATACTGATGTTAAGGTTATAGAGGTTGATATGGGGAATAAGTATCAACCAAGGGAACAGACAATATGGTTAGATGTTACAGATACTAAGGATGGATTTATTAGGGGATATTCTTATGATGTTGGTTATACGATTGATTTTACAATAGATTCGTCTGGTTTGACTAGTGATGAGGATAGGAATATTGTTACTTATGATAATGATGTTTTACATAAGGATATAGATATTGAAAGGCAGAAACCTGTATATACGCAATATATTTCTAGTAGTACTGCTAGTAGTATAACTTATATGTATAGTATGACGGATATTGATAATGCTTTATATGATAAAAAAGCTTATTACTCTTATACAATAACTGGTGAAAATGAGGAAGATGAGGTTGTTAATGGAGAATCATCTGATAGGTTTAATACTGATGGGGAATATCATAGTGTGACACTTCCTATAGAGGATAGGGTTGATTATTCTTTTGGATATCATTATAAGAGGATAGATGATGCTGGTAGTGCTAATAATGAGATGGATAGTTATACTTTTGATAGTGAATTTGAGTATTTAGATGATGATGCTTTTGAAATTATAAGTGATGTATATGATAATAAGTTAAAGATTGTTCTTAATGATAATGAGATTAATGATAGGACTGTTGCTTATAGGGTGGTATTGAATGCTAGCGGGGTTAGTGAATATAGTATGATATTTCTTGCTTCTAAGTTAGATAAGTATGGTACTTATGTTGAAGAAGAGGGAAGTGTTGATACTAGGCCTTATTATATAGCGATTGATTATGCTAATATTAGCAGGTTTTTAGGTAAGGATATAACTGTTTCTCTTTATGCTTATTATGATACTGGGTTAGTAGGTTTAAATCAGGATTTTAGTAATGGTTTGATTATTAAGAATATTGTTAATAATAGTTATTTGAATATTTATAATAATGGTTCTACTGATACTACTTCTAATAGGGTTGAGAATATTGCTATGGGTGTTAATATGGTTAGGGAGCCATTAAATGAGGATACTATATATTTATATAATTTATTGATGGGGGCTAATAATTATAATAATAATACGGGTTCTAATTATTATAAGAATAGTGCTGATATAAGTGGTAATATAGGTATTAAATATAATTTATCTTATAGTAACCAAGGTCTTGTTATTAATGATGGTAGTAGGAATTATTCTAGGTATAATATGAAGGTTATTGATATTGCTAATTTGGTTAGTGATGATTATAGTTATAGGTTTGATAGTATTACTCCTAAGATTAGGGTTAGGACTGTTAATAGTATTAATGGGTTTACTATTAGATTGACTGCTAGTGGTATTTATAGTGATAGTCAGTTTATGAATAATAATAGTAGTGATAGTAATATTTATATAGAGATTTATAGTGATGAAGGATGTACTGATAGGATAGATACTAAGGTAGTTAGTATAGATATTACTGATAGTAATGGATCTTATTCTGCTAGTATAGAAGATGCTTCGATGAGTGATTTGAAACCAGATACTACTTATTATTTTAAAGTATTTGCTTATATTAATAATGAATATACTCAGTTATATGATGAGGATAGTAGTTCTAGTAGTTATGTGTATAAGACATATAGTACTAAGACTTTAAATGGTAGTGAGATACTTAATAGAATTAATTTTAGTGTTAAGCCTACGGCTTATAATGGTGAAATATCTGATAAGACTTTAACTTGGAGATTGGGGTTAAATAGTACTGATAATTATAAGATTAGATTTGAATTATATAAACCTAATGGGGGAGAGACTATTGTTAATGAATTAGGGGAAGAGGAATTTATTGCTAATTATGAGGCTGTTAATTTTGATGGTACTGAGGCGGTTAGTTGTAATATAGATAGTTTTGGTAATAGTGATAATGGTTATGTTAATGGTTGTTATATAAGTGTATCTAGGGATGATGTTAGTGCTATTAATACTAAGGATCAGGTATATACTTTTAATACTGATGATTTTGTATTTGGTGGTAATTATTATAGGTTAGTTGTGTATGCTATTCCTTATACTAATGGGGA
>CASEAD010000193.1 GCA_949285775.1 uncultured bacterium | reverse complement strand
CTCCCACACTCCTTGTACTCTTAAACGATTCTAATATACGTCATTAGTTTATACTGCCCCCCCCCCCGTTAACTATTGAGTAATATTTCATTTGCATCAACACTCCTCCTACCTTTGGTATATATTGGTATTTTCTATATTTAAATTATAAACTAAAATTAAAGAAAAGAAAAGAGTTTTTTAAAAGTTTATCTTTATTCTATAGCAGATAACGGATAATTTAGTTATAGAAAAATACTAAATAATAGTATTAATTCATTTTATTGAAGTTACTTTTTGGATAGATAATTTCTAATTTAGTCCATTCTTTGTATTTTGAGTATATATTTATTTCTAGTCCAAGTTTATTACATATTTTTTTAGATAAATATAAACCTATTCCAGTAGATTTAGATTTTGTTCTATTACTACCAGTAAAACCTTTTTCAAAAACTCTGGTTAAATCACTATCTTTAATTCCACAACCATTATCTTTTATTATCAATTTTACATTGTCTTTATTCTCGGTAGTATATATTTCAATCTTTTTATCTTTTTTATCGATATATTTAATAGAATTTTGAATAATTTGGGAAATAATAAATATTAGCCATTTTTCATCAGTATAAATTATTTTATCTAAGTTATTTACTTGAACTGATATTTTTTCGTCAAGTAAATATATTCTGTATTTTAGCAGGACTTTATGAACAACGTCAGATAAATTTAATTCTTTAATAAAATAATCTTTTTCTGGATTCTCGCTTCTTGCATAATATAAAACTTGGTCTATATACATATCAATTTTATCTAGTTCTTTTTTAGATATTTTATCATTATTATTATCAAATAATAATGATAATGCCGAAATCGGTGTTTTAATTTCATGGGCAAGACTTTCTATATATTCTCTATAATCTAAATTTTCTTGTTCTAATTTACTTATCTTATCATTCATTGATTTACATGCCTGTTTTAATGCATAAATATAAGCTTTATTTTCTATATTGCTACTTTTAGGAATAATCTCTGATATAAAGTATTTATCATCTAATTCATCTACTAAATTAGTAATTTGTATATATTTTTTCTTCTTTATATGATAATCGCATAATAAATAGCACACTAATAAAGATGATGAGATAATTATAATTAATGCAATATAAAACATTTGTATTTCAGCTAAAAATAATAAAAGCGATATTATAATAATTGTTGATACTTGAAATAAAATATAAAAGATTTTGTTCTCTAAATAACTAGAAATTCTCATAATTTATAGCCCTTTCCTCTTATATTTGTTAGAAAGTCAGTAATTCCTATCTCTTTTGCTTTATTTCTTAGGCGGTTAATATTTACGGATAAGATATTGTCATCCAAGTAATACTTGTCATTCCATAGTTTTTCTAACAATTCATCTTTAGTAATAATTCTTCCTGAATTTGTAAAAAAGTAATAAAGAATACGGAACTCATTACGTGTTAATTCTATTTCTTTATCTTGATATTTTAATATTGATAGGTGTAAGTCTAGAGTATATCCATTTTTGGTTATTTCTTTATAATTAACGGGATTATTTAATTTTAATGCTCTTTTGATTTTTTCTAGTAAAATAATCTTATTATATGGTTTTGTTATAAAATCTCCTCCCCCTACCCTGATACTTTTTATTTCGTCTTCTGTGGTATCTCTACTTGTAACAAAAATGATTGGTACATTTGATTTTTCTTTGATTTTTTTACATATTTCAAAGCCATCTATATAAGGTAAATTAATATCTAGTAAAATTAAATCAGCATCTTTTTCTAGTAAATTGTCTATAACATTTTTAAAGTCTTTAATGAATGTAGTTTTATAGCCGGCATTTTGTAAAAGTATAGATAGTTTTTCTCTGATAATCGGATCGTCTTCTACAATTACAATATTCATAGTATCACCACGTTTCTATCAATATTATACTACAAAACGACTTAGATTGCATTACAGTCTAACTCTTATTAGTATTTCTTTTGAACCCAAAATAAGTTGCAATAAAGTAAATTACATATATCATTATAAATATCAAGATACTTACACCAAAACAACTTAAATAAAACGTTGGACTTGGTAGTATTGTTTTATATACTCTATTTAATAGATATACTACAACAAAACTAATTATAATTGGATAAATTGCTGGTACTCCAAATAAGATATATAATTG
>CASEAD010000192.1 GCA_949285775.1 uncultured bacterium | reverse complement strand
TATTAAAGGTAACATCTATGTATTCATTATAAGTATTAACATTATATGCTGTGGTTGCTCCACTGAAGGTATAGTAAGCATAACTAGTAAGTGCCATTAAGCTAAATATAACTATGATAATTATACTTATAGTTAGTAATAACTTCTTATAATTCATGAGTTACCACGACCTCTAAAAAGACTACAAGATATGCCTAAAATAAGGCTAATCGTGTAGTCTTTAATACATATATTATAAGGGTTTAATTTATTTGCCCCCTCCGTTAACTTTTAGATAATTTAACATATATACTCCTTCTTTCTACTTTATTAAAAAATTTATAATATCTATAAATTCTATTTTGGAAATTAATATAAGTATAGCTGACATACTTAAAAATGGACCAAATGGTATTATATTTTCTTTATCTGTAAACATTATGAATAAGGCAATGGGGAACGCTATAAATGTTGCTAAAAATATAGTGCATATTGCTAAGGGAAAGCCTAATACTAATCCAAATAAAAACATTAATTTAATATCTCCTCCACCAAGGGATTCTTTTTTAAAGACTTTATCTCCAAATAATTTTAAGGCATACATAGCAGCAAATGCTCCTATACCAGGATAGATATGGTGAACCATTAATTCAGATATGCCACTATAAAGTCCATTTTCTATTATTAAGAAAATGGTATAAGTAATTATAATAAGTAACGAGGAAACTGTTAATACTTCATCTAATATTATCATATATTCTATATCACTTACTATTACTATTATTAGTCCTGATATAAATATTAAGCTTATTAATTGAGTATATTCGAAATGAAAACAATGATAACTTACGGCAAATAACAATCCTGTAACTACTTCTACTACTAAATAACTAAGGGGTATTTTACTATGACATTTACTACATTTTCCTCTTAATATTATATAAGATATTATAGGAATATTTTCATACCACTTTAATCTATGATTACATTTAGGGCAATGGGAAGGAGGGGATATAATTGATTCATCATTAGATAATCTGGTCGCTACTACGTGATAAAATGAACCCATTATACATCCAAAGATGAAGAAAATAATATAAAATAATACTTCCACTATGGCACCTCCTAAGTAAATTCACTATACATTTGAAACATTGGTACAATAACTGCTAATAATATTATTCCAACTATTCCTGCTAAAAAGACTATCATAACGGGTTCTATTAAGCTTTTTAATTGTGTTACTAAGTTTTTTTGTTCGTTACTATAGTACGCAGATACTTTTTCCATCATTGGTCCTAATCTTCCGGTTCTTTCACCTGTAACTAACATTTCATATGCTATATCAGGGAATGCCCATTGGTTTTCAAAAGATTTAGATACTCCTTCACCATTTGATAAATTAATTACGGAATCTCTTATTAGTAATTTATATATCTCATTATCAGTAATTTTTCCTAATATTTCCATACTATCTGTAATAAATACATCATAATTAATTAAGGATGCAAATGTTTTAGTAAACATTATTACTTCTTTATATATGACTATATCTTTTACTACTGGTATATGCATAATTAGCCATTGGACAGCATGTCTAAAACTAGTAATATTTTTATACATAATGACTAATATGACTATAGTCGCTACTACTCCTAATCCTACGTAAATGATATTTGCTTGCATAAAGGTACTAACATTCATAATTATTACGGTTATAGTTGGTAAATCACTTCCCATTTCTTCATACATTGATACGAATTGGGGAACTACATATAAAATTATATAAACTAATACTACTGCTGCAATTATAAATATAACTGCAGGATATGTCATAGCGCTAATGATTTGTTTTCTATTTTCATCACTTGTTTTATAATAATCAGCCATATCATCTAATACACCGGTTAAATTTCCTGTAAGTTCAGAGGTTTTAATCATATTGATTAATAGTTTGGGAAATATATTTCCTTGTTTAGCAAAGGCTTCACTTAATGTTACGCCGGCATTAAGTTCAAATACTATTTTATTATATAAAGTTTTAGTGCTTTTACTTTTGGCTTGTTTTGCTAAGACTTTTATAGCATCTACTAATGGTAATCCTGCTTTAATATAGGTAGATAATTGTGTTAAAAAGAAATTTAAATCTTTATCAGACATTGGCCTTAGAGATAATTGTGATAGTCCTAATTTATTAGCAATTTTATCTTCTTGGATATCTAATACATCATATCCTTGACTTGTTAAGAAAGAATATACGTCTACTTTGGATAATGCATCTAATTTATCATTTATTATTTTACCTTTTTTATCTCTGGCTTTATATTTATATCTAATACTTTTTGAATTTCTAATAGCGTCTGCTGGGGTTAATTCCATTACTTTAAGATTCATATTTTTTTTGATTTGTTTTTCATTTTTTGGATTGTCACTATTACCTATTGGTTTATTTAAAGATTCAATTATTTTTTTAAAACTAGCCATATTATCCCTCCACTATTCTTATAATATTGTAACATAGTTATATCTTTTTTTAAATATTACATTTTATTTTTAGCAAAATTATTTTTTATTGTTCAGAAATATCTGGAACAGTAGTGTCAACTCTATTTTCTATTTCTTCATCTTCATTTCTATCTTCTAAGTCTTCTAATTCTGCTATTTTTTCAGCATTTGCATTAGTAAAACATTCGGTAAATTCTACATTATTTTCATCTAAAAACATTATTACAAATTCAACAATTACAGGAATAAAGAACATCACGCTAGTCATAAGTATTCGTTTAAGGGCTATACTTACATTTTTCTTCATATCATCTTCTTTACCTGCTATTACATTTTTAGCAAAATCTATGCTTATCATTACTATTAATCCTATTGGAACTATAATAAATATGATTTTCAAGAGGCTAGATAAAAACATAATAATTTTTAGGAAAGTGCTGTTATTACATAAATTTTCTATTAGAAAGTACATCAAACCACCTCTATATCTCAATAATAAAATTGTAACATATTTTTCTTTTTTTGGGAACTTTTTTTAATAATTTCATATATTATTGTATAAGAGGTGGTATAAGTTATGTTTAATCAACCATTTTTTGTACCGGCATACCGTATGTCTACTATGCCATTAAATGTTGCTAGAGCGGCGTCTCCTACTAGGGGGTTAGGACTTTTTAGTAGATTAGGTAGTGCTTTTAGTGGATTAAAGAATTTTAATTGGGGTGGACTTATAAATAATGCTTCTAAAACCTTAGGGGTTATTAATCAAACTATTCCTTTAGTAAGACAAGTTGGTCCTATGATGAGTAATATGCGTTCTATGCTTAAAGTAGCGTCAATATTTAAAGATGAAACTGATAAACATATAAATAATACTGTTGCAAATAATACTAATAGTAATATTCAAAATACAAGTAATAATCAAAGAAATGAACAAGATTGTATTGAGAGTTATCCAAATAATAAAGAGGTAAAAGATATATCTTATAATAATCAACCAACTTTCTTTATTGGTTCGTAGTTTTTATTTTATGGTTTTTATGAGAATATAAGATTATTTATGAGTTGTTCCTTGTTCATAATAATTAGGGGGTTTTATTAATACAACTCATATATTAAATAGTTTAATAATAAGTTAGAAAAGATTCAGTTATAGTCTGAATCTTTTTGTAATCTTGTATATTTTTAATAATACTTACTTATTTTATCTTCTATATTGGTTATTTATCCACTTCATAATAACTCCTATTACATAGTCAATTTCATCTTGAGTAAGAGTATGACCTGGTTTTATTTTATGCCATTTATATAAACAATTTCTACAACAGGTTCCTGTTGCATGTTGGGCGATAAATACGGGGTGTCCTCGCATTGGGGTTTGTTTACCGTCATTTAGAATAACTGCTGGAGCTAGTCTTTTGTTAATAAAGTCATAAGCATGTTCTTTTATTTTGTCTAATCCTTTTTCTTTTATATATTTTTTGTCTTTTTCTCCTAATTTAAAGCTACTTCTAAATTTAGAGTTTAATAATTCATCTAATTTTTTATCTATTAATTCCTTATTCATTATCAATCACCTGAAATAAAAAGTTAGATTATTTTAACATTAATTTTAAAGCCTCTTTTACTTGATCTTCTAATGATAATTCACTGTTAACTTTATTTATAACTTTCTTTATATCTGCTTGTTTGTATCCAAGTCCTAATAATACTTCGGTTAATTCATTGCTAAAATCTTCCTTAGCGAATAAGCCTGTATTTATAGTATTTAATTTTCCTTTTAAATCTAATACCATTTGTTTAGCAACTTTATCACCAATTTTAGGGAACTTCTTTAAATAATTAATATTTTCATTCTCTACTGCATCCGCGATCATAGTTAAAGATCCTGTAGCAATTATAGGTAAGGCCATTTTAGGTCCTAATCCTTTTACATTAATTAATTTTAAAAATAATTCTTTTTCTTCTCTAGAAGTAAATCCATATAATAAGTTTTCATCTTCTCTTATATGATTATAGGTATAAATAGTATAATTATCATTTAATTTGTAAGAATATGGGTTAGGAACATATATAATATATCCTATATCATTATTTTCAATAATAACATAACTACTATCTATTAAGGTAATTTTCCCCCTGATATATCCGTACACTATCTCATCTCCTTTATTGTTTTATTATTCATATCTTTTAATCCATCACTATTTAATGTTAGAGTCATTCCTTCTAATTTAACAACACTATCGATAGCCTCTTTCATCATAATATTTAATAGTTCTCTATATGATATATTAACGGCATCCCATAAATGATGAGAAAAGCAATATGGAATAGTATTTACTTCATTAACATATAATTTTTTATTTTTAGTATCATAGATGAAATCAATTCTAGCGGTTCCTTTCATATTTAACATTTTAAAGACTGCTAATGATGTTAGTTCTATCTCTTTTCTTAGTTTTTCACTTACCTTAGCAGGAAATACTCTTTTAATACTACTATCGTCATCATCATCTCTAATAAATTTATCTCCATACTCTCTTATTTCTTTATTAGTAGTTATTTCTTCTATTTCACTGGTAATATTGCCATTTTTAGTAAGTAATACTGAACAATTATATTCAATACTATCTTCAATAAACTCTTCAATAATTATTTTATTACAATATTTAAATGTTCTTTCTATTGTAGAATCTAATTCTTCTTTTCTTTTTACTAATTCAATACCTATACTACTTCCTAAGTTAGATGGCTTAACTACTAGTGGGTATTTTAAATTATCTATTTGTTTAAATAATTCTTCTTTTTTATTGCGATAAAATCTTTCGCCAAACCATACATACTTAACTACTTCTATATCACTAGCAGTTAAAACTTGTTTCATAAATACTTTATCTTGTCCTACTACAGATGAATATATATTACTGCCTACATAAGGGATACCTACTAGATTTAAGTATCCTTGAATGGTTCCATCTTCTATATTAGCCCCATGTACAATAGGGAATGCTAAGTGTAATTCATATAATTCTTTTTTTATAAATTTAGCAGATTGTAATATAAATCTTCCATCTTTATTTACTAAATTAACTTTTTTAGCATATCTTTTTAATAAATCTATATCTTTAAAAGTATCTATAAATCTTAAACATCCTCCTGTATACCATTCTAAATCTTTAGTTATATAAATGGGGATTATTTCATACTTATCTTTATCCATATTATCCATAGCCTGAATAGCAGTTATAATACTCATCTCATGTTCAACACTTTTACCACCAAATATAACACCTACATTTAATTTCACATTATCACATCCTTAAGTTAATTATAATATAAATATTAAAAAAAGCAAAGATAATATTTTATGCTTTACATACTTTTTATATTATATATATCTATTAATCTCCTCATCTTTTTCTTTTCTCTATTATGTATATCCATTTCTACTTTATAATATAACTTACATAACTTATTAAAGACACTTCTTTGTAATTCTTTTATATTATCCCCATCTTTTATACTTATTACATTTCTATACTCTAGTATTATTTTGTTTAATTCTTCCAATACATCTCCATTATTTGTCAATCTTTTTATATCACTAATTATACTATGTATACATACACCATAATCTAGTCCTCTAGTAACCCTAACTTCATCTTCATCATAAATATGCTGTAATTGTAATATTAATATAAATTTATCATACCAATTATTAATCTCTTTTATAAACTCTAATTTAATATCCGTAATACTATCTATTTCAGT
>CASEAD010000191.1 GCA_949285775.1 uncultured bacterium | reverse complement strand
TTATTATGGCTAATGTAGATTATATAGATAGATATATATTAAGGATAGATGAAGAGATTAATAATAAGGATAGTATTCCTGGTGGTATGCCAGACTGGATTATGGAGGAGCTGGTTAATGCTAGAAAGATGCTTAGTGATAAGTCTACTAGTGATGAAGATGTTAATAGGGTTTGTATAAGGTTAGATAATGACATTTTTTATTTTATTAGGGCGCTTAGAGAAGAAGATGTTTCTAAATTAAGAAATTATAGAGATGAGTTACTTAAAAGAGATGATAGGGTAGCAGATGAGATGGCACAAGAGGTGTGGGATAAATTTGGTCCGCATATAGGCTAAATTTGCTTATTTTCTTTTTTTTTGGTATAATACCTTAAGCAAGGAGAGATTTTATGAAAATAAATAGTGTAGATTTTGTTATTTCTGCTGTTAGGAGAAGTCAGTATCCTGAGGATAATTTACCTGAGTTTTTATTAGTAGGCAGAAGTAATGTAGGAAAGAGTAGTTTTATAAACGCACTTATTAATAGAAAAAATTTAGCAAGAACTAGTGCTGTTCCTGGTAAGACACAGACTTTAAACTTTTTTTTGGTTAATGAGCTATTTTATTTAGTAGATGTTCCTGGCTACGGATTTGCTAAGGTTAGTAAGAAGCTTAAGAATAAGTTTGGTATGATTATAGAAGACTATCTTAGGGAGAGAGAGAACTTGAAAATGGTATTTATGCTTATTGATTTTAGACATAAACCTACTCAAGATGATGTCCTTATGTATAATTATTTAAAGTATTATAATATTCCTGTTACTATAGTCGCTACTAAGTGTGATAAGGTATCTAAGAATAGTTATGATAAAAATATTAAGATAATTAGAAATACTCTTAAGATGGTTGATGATGATGATTTAATTATGTTTTCTGCTACTAGTAAGGTAGGAAAACAAGAAATTCATAATAAGATACTTAATATTATTGGTTTTGAATAGCAAAATAATATTAATAGAATAAATTATCTTAGGTGAAGGTATGATTATATGCAAGGAAGATAATTTATTTGTTATTAAGATATTTAAAAATTATCTTAATGGGGTTGATATATTTGATAAAGAAAGTATTATATCTTTATTTAAAGATATATTAACTAAGTTAAATAAGAAGTATGATTTATGTGGTTTTTTTGATATAAGTGTATATATTAATGATAATTATGGTATGATTATGGAGATATATAATGTTCGTAAATATGAGGGGGAAATTGATGTTAAGATTAATTTTAATATAGATTGTATATTTTTATATGAGATTAATGATATTATAGATAGCACTGGCAGTATATATTACTATAATGATAAGTATTATAGTGATTGTATTAGTGATTGTTATGATAGTTATGTTATATATAAAGAAAGTATAGGTATTATTAATAATGGTGTTAAGGTAAAGTAAGAAAAGTAGGTGATAGTATGGCAATGCCTGTAGTTTGTTTAGTTGGTAGACCTAATGTAGGGAAAAGTACTATTTTTAATAAATTAGTTGGGAAGAGAATCTCTATTATTGAAGATACTCCAGGTGTTACTAGAGATAGGATATATGGGGATGTTAATTATAATGGATATAAGTTTCATTTGATAGATACTGGTGGTATTGATGTTAGTAAAGAGATATTTAATAATGAAATTAAGGTTCAAGTAGAGATTGCGATTAATGAAGCTGATAAGATTATATTTGTAGTTGATGGTAAATGTGATTTAAACCAAAATGATTATGTTATTAGAGATATGCTAAAGAAGTCTGGTAAGGATGTTATTGTAGCGGTTAATAAGATAGATAATGCTAATAGGGAAGGAAATGTATATAATTTTTATGAACTAGGATTTAGTGAGGTAATTGCAGTTAGTGGGGAACATAATATAGGTATTACTGATCTTCTTGATTGGATTGTTAATGATTTAGAAATAAATGATAAAGAAGATTATGAAAAGGATAAGATTAAATTCTGTATTATTGGTAGGCCTAATGTTGGTAAGAGTAGTTTAGTTAATGCTTTGTTAAATGAAGAAAAGGCTATTGTTAGTGATATAGCGGGTACTACTAGGGATAGTGTTGATACGGAGTTTAGGTATGATGGTAAAGACTGTGTAGTAATCGATACGGCTGGTCTTAGAAAAAAGGGTAAGGTATATGAGAGTATTGAGAAATATAGTGTTATTAGAAGTATGAAGGCTATTGAGAGAAGTGATGTTTGTGTTGTAGTTATTAATGCTGAAGAAGGTATTATTGAACATGATAAGCATATTGCTAGTTATGCATTAGAAGCGGGTAAACCTATGGTGCTTGTAGTTAATAAGTGGGATACTGTTAATGATAAGAATGATATTAGGTCATTTACTATGTTAATGAGGTCAGAGTTTCAATTTTTGAGTTATGTTCCTATTGTATTCTTATCTGCTAAGACTAAAAAGAGAATACATACTTTAATGCCTGAGGTTATTAGGGTATATAGTAATTCTATGAAAGAAATAAAGACTAGTGTTTTAAATGATGTTATAAGGGATGCGGTTATGTTAAATCAGCCTCCTTCTTATAAGGGAAAAAGGTTAAAGGTATACTTTGTTAATCAAAGTGGAATTAAGCCTCCTAAGTTTGCTTTTAGTGTTAATAGTAAGGGCTTAGTACATTTTTCTTATGAGAGATATTTAGAGAATAAAATAAGAGAAAGTTTTGATTTAGAGGGGACTCCTATTGTGATACAGTTTAAGAATAGAGGAGAAGATTAGGTATGAATGAATATTATAGTAAGTTTATTGATTTTTGTAATAGATATGGTTTGTATGATAAAGAAGTATTTGATTATCTTAGGATGAATTCATCTATGTTTGATTTTAGAGATGATGATTATAGAAGTAGTATTGGTGCTAGATTAATATATAATAATGGTAAAGTAGATATGGTTAATTTAGTTGTTCCTTATTTTGATGATGATATTA
>CASEAD010000190.1 GCA_949285775.1 uncultured bacterium | reverse complement strand
CTGCCTTTAATAATAAAGTTATTATTGCATAATAAAAAGTGAGAAAAACTCACTTATTTTCTAGTGCCTTGACTGAACTGTAACAAAATATTTATAAAAAAATTAATATTTTTGTTGACAAAATCATATATTTATAATACAATTAACACGAACGAAGAGGAAAGAAGATGTATTTATCTCACCCGATTATTTAAGATAATGGGTAAAAAGCCATATAAATATTATTATTTATGATTAGGTTAGATGAATACAATACTCTTTTGTATTCATTTTTATTTATGGAGGTGTTTGATATCGCAAACAATAAGGATAATTTGATTAATGATCAGATTAAATGTAGAGAAATGTTAGTTATAGGGCCAAATGGTGAACAATTAGGCGTAAAGAGTAAGAAAGATGCTTTAACTATTGCTGGTTATGCTGGGTTTGATTTAGTTCTTATGAGTGAGAATTCTAATCCACCTGTATGTAAAATAATGGATTATAATAGGTTTAAATACGAGAAGAAGAAGAAAACAAAAGAAGCTCAAAAGAGGCAAAGGGAATTAGCAGTGGATATTAAAGAGTTTAGGTTATCTGTTACTATTGATAAGCATGATTTTGATACTAGGGTTAATAATGCTCGTAAGGCTTTAGTAAGAGGTGATAAGGTTAAGGCAAGTATTAGATTTAAAGGACGTCAAATTGCCCATCCAGAACTTGCGCAAGAAGTTTTGGTAAAGTTTAGGGAGTCTTTAAGTGATATTGCGGAAGTAGAAATAGAGCCTAGAATGGAAGGCAGAAGTATCTATATGCAGCTTACACCTAAAAAATAGAAGGAGGATTTTATGAAAAAGTTAAGGAAGAAGAGAAATAAAATGAAAACTCATAAGGGATCAGCTAAGGTTTTCAAGAAAAGACAAAGTGGTTCAGTTAAGATGACTAGACAAGGAGTTAATCATAACACTGGTAAGAACAGTGCTAAGAGAAGTAGACAAAAGAGAAAAGGAAGTAGTTTACATAATTCAGACTACAAGAGAATCAAAGATTTAATTTAAGAAGGAGGATATTATGACAAGAGTTAAAGGTGGCACTGTTGCACGTGCTAGAAGAAAGAAAGTATTAAAAGAAGCTAAAGGTTACTTTGGTAGTAAACATAGATTATATAAGACAGCTCATGAGCAAGTTATGCATTCTGGACAATATGCATTTCGTGATAGAAGACAAAATAAGAGGAATTTTAGAAAGTTATGGATTACAAGGATTAATGCTGCTTGTCGTGAGAATGAAATTAGTTATTCTAAATTTATTAATGGTTTAAATATTGCTGGTATTACTATTAATAGGAAGATGTTAGCAGAGCTTGCTATTGACAATAAGGGATCTTTTAGTGATTTAGTAGCAATTGCTAAAGATAGTTTAAAGGGTGTAGAGTATAAGCCTGTTACTAAGGCTTCAGTTAAAGAAGAAAAGTCTGCAGAAAAAAAGACGACTGCTAAGAAGAGTGAGGCTAAATCAACTACTGCTAAGAAAGCTAGTGAAAAGAAAACTTCTACTACAAAGGCTAAAAAGGAAGAAAAGTAAAAAAATAAGAGAAACGTCTAGTAATTTAGATGTTTTTTTTGTATAATTATATTTAGGATAGGTGATTAGTATGTTGGGGAAGGTAGTAGAAGTAATTGGTGATACTCTTAAAGTAAAATTAGATGTTAATGTGTATGAATTAGATAATTTAGTTGGTAAGAATGTTATATTTGAGGAGGTTTCTAGAAAGTTAGTTGGGGAAGTGCAAGATGTTGATACTGGTTATTTAAAAGTTAATTTGATTGGACAAATAGAAAATGGTAGATTTATTTATGGAAGTATTGTAAAGCCTTCTTTTAGAACTCCTTGTAGGATTATTTCTAATGAGGAGATGAATATAATATTTCAAAATGCTCCTAATACTAATTCTATTAGTTTAGGTACTTCGGTTGTTTATGATAATTATAGAATAGGTTTAGATGTAAGTACTTTCTTTTCTAATCATTTTGCTATTTTAGGTAATAGTGGATCTGGTAAGAGTTATTCTACTTCTAAGATTATTCAAAGTATATTTTATGAAGCTAAGGATAGTATTCCTTTTAGGACTAATATATTTTTATTTGATGCTTATGGAGAGTATCAGCCAGCTTTTAATGATATTGGTAAGAATAATATTAATCTTAATTATAAGGTTATAACTACTAATTTAAGAAGTAATGAATATCCTCATTTATGTATGCCTTTTTGGTTATTGGGGGTAGATGATATTGCTTTGTTATTGAACGCTAATAATATTAATCAAATTCCTATTATAGAGAAAGCTTTAAAGTTAGTGGGATATTTTACTAAAGAAGAGGAATATGTAATAGATCAGAAGAATGATATTTTGGCAAGAAGTATTTTAGATATTATATTTTCTGGTAGGAGTCCTAGTGAGACGAGAAATAAGCTAACGTCTGTACTTACTAAGTTTAAGACTAAAGATATTAATCTAGAAGTATCTTTAACTAAAGGTGGTTGGTCTAGAACTTTTAGGCAATGTATTTATGTTGATGAGTCTGGTAAGTTTGCTGATATTGAGGTTGTAATTAATTATTTAGAGCAATTTACGCAAAATGAGTTTGAATTAACTTTGCCTGACGGAACGTATGCTTATGGGTTAAAGGAATTTGAGTTGGCTTTAGAGTTTGCTCTTATTAGTGAAGGAGTGTTAACTTCTGATAAGGTATTTGATTATTCTAATGCTCTTAAGATAAGGCTTAATACTTTAATTAATAGTGATTATGCTAATTATTTTAATTATCCTACATTTGTTACTAAGGAAGGATATATTAGGGAGTTATTAACTGCTACTAATGGAAGAAAAGCACAAATAATAAATTTTAATATTAATTATGTTGATGATAGGTTTGCTAAGACTTTGGTTAAGATTTATTCTAAATTATTATTTGATTATATGGCTACTCTTACTAATAGAGCATCTATGGCATTTCATATTTTATTAGAAGAGGCTCATAGATATGTACAACATGATATTGATTTAGAATTATTTGGATATAATATATTTGAGAGAATTGCTAAAGAGGGGCGTAAATATGGGGTAATATTAGGGTTAATTTCACAAAGACCATCTGAGATAAGTGAGACTGCTATTAGTCAGTGTAGTAATTTTTTAGTATTTAAGATGTTTCATCCTAAGGATTTAGAGTTTATTAATTCAATATTACCTAATATTAGTAGTAATTTAATTAATAGATTAAAAACATTTCATTCAGGTACTTGTATAACTTATGGAACTGCTTTTAAATTACCGGCTATTGTAAATGTTGATAGTCCAAATCCAGGACCATTAAGTCAAAATGTTGCTATTAATAAAGTGTGGTATGTAAAAAGTCAGTAAGTCTGTATATGGCTTGCTTTTTATATATTTGGTTAGTTAATTAACTATTAAGTAAAATTGTTATAAGTCATTGACAAAATAAGATATTTCTATTATAATCATAATCGGTACATTTATGTTTTGGGGTTGAGAGTATTGGGAACACTTTTAATCTAAAAACAAATATTAATATATAAAAAGGAGAGAAATATGAAAACAACATTTATGCAAAAGAAAGAAGAAGTTGTTAGAGATTGGTATGTTATTGATGCTAAGGATATTCCATTAGGAAGGCTAGCAACTAAGGCTGCTACTATGTTAAGAGGAAAACATAAAGCAACTTATACCCCTCATGTTGATTGTGGTGATAATGTTATTATTATTAATGCTAAAGATGTTTTATTAACAGGTAATAAGTTAGCTAATAAAAAGTATTATAATCACTCAAGATATGCTGGTGGATTGAGAGAGAGAACTGCTCGTGAGATGAAGGAGAAATATCCTGAAGAGATGGTAGAAAGAGCAATTAAAGGAATGCTTCCAAAGGGAAGATTAGGAAGACAGATGTATACTAAGTTACATGTTTATGCTGGTAGTGAACATCCTCACACGGCACAAAAACCTAAAACAGTAGAAATGGAGAGAAAGTAATATGGCTGATAAAGAGAGAAAATTTTATGGAACTGGTAGAAGAAAAAGTTCAACTGCTAGAGTTACTCTAATACCTGGTACTGGTAAGATTACTGTTAATGGAAGAGATGTATATGAATATATGCCTCGTGAAGTTTTGGTAATGGATTTAAAACAACCACTTGAAGTTACTAATAATTTAGAAACATTTGATGTAATTGTTAATGTAAGAGGTGGAGGTTTTTCAGGACAAACTGGTGCTATTAGATTAGGTATTGCTCGTGCATTATTAGAGTATGATAAAGATAATGCTGGTAAGACTGATTCATACCGTGCAATATTAAAGGCTAATGGATTTATAACAAGAGATGCTAGAGCAAAAGAAAGAAAGAAACCTGGTTTGAAAGCAGCACGTCGTGCACCACAATTCTCTAAGAGATAATTAAAATATATGATGAATACCTTGAAATTATTGATGTTTCAAGGTTTTATTATTTTTAATTGTTTTGTTTGGATAGTAGTATGTTAAATAAAAAAAGCAGTTATTTCAGATAGAGAATTAACAATGACAAAGATAAAATAAATGTTATTTTAGGTGTTGGTTTATTGAAGAGATAATATTGTTGTCTTCTTCTTTTTTTTCTTATAAATAGGTATGATAATCCTATTTTTTCTATTCTTGACACTGATATTTCTCTATGTTACAATTAGTAAGAAGTATGGTGTGGTGGTATATATGGATTATAATGTTAAGATTGATGAATTTGAAGGGCCATTAGATTTGTTGTTGCATTTAGTTAATATTTCTAATATAAGTATTTATGATATATCGATAGATGAGATAACTAAACAATATTTAGATTATATTAATAAGATGGAAGAGTTAAATATTAATGTAGCGTCTTCATATTTAGTAATGGCTGCAGAATTAATGGAGATAAAGTCTAGATCTTTACTTCCTAATAATAGGGAAGAAGAAAATAGTTTAGAGGAAGAAGAAGTTAGTAGAGAGAGTTTGATTAATAGATTAATTGAATATCAAAAGTATAAAGAAGTGACTAAAGAATTTAGGGAATTAGAGAAAGATAGAAGAGATGTTCATACGAAGGCACCATCTAAAGTGAGTGATATTGTAGATAGAAAAATAGTTAATGATACTGGTATTGGTATAGATGATTTGGTAAATGCTTTTGAAAATTATCTTAAGCGTAAAGATATGGAGAGGCCTATTAATACTAAGGTTACTAATAAAGAATATAGTGTAAGAAAGAGAAAAGAGAGTATTAGAGAGTATTTAAAGATAAATGGTAAAGTAGAATTTACTTCTTTATTTAAGGAATATAATAAGAGTTATATAATTGTTACTTTTTTATCTATATTAGAGTTATCTAAAGAAAGTGTTATAACAATTACTCAGGATGGGAATTTTGCTATGATTTATTTGGAATTGAAGGTGGAATGATGGAAGGAATACTAGAAGGTTTATTATATGTTCAGGGAGATGCGGGGTTGACTTTAAAAGATGTTATGTCTATTTTAAATATCAGTGAAGATGAAGCTAAGGAATTAATTTATAAGTTAAAGAAGAGCTATGAGGAAGAAAATAGAGGATTGAGGTTAAGTTATTTAGGTAATACTTTTAAATTAACTACTAAGCAAGAACATAAGGAATATTATACTAAGTTATTAGAGAGTCCTGGTACGCATACTTTATCGCAGGCAGCGTTAGAGACTCTTGCTATAATTGCTTATAATGAGCCTGTTACGAGGAGTGATGTAGATGAGATGCGGGGGGTTGATTCGGTATTTGTGATAAGGAAGTTACTTGCTAAGGGATTAATTAAGGAGTGTGGGAAGTCGGATAAGCCTGGGCATTCGATATTATATAAGACTACAGATGATTTTTTGGATTATTTTGGTCTTTCTACTAAAGATGATTTACCTAAAATAGAGGATATTGTAGTTAGTGATGAAGAGAGAGATTTGTTTAGATCTAATTATAGGGAAATTGATAATTAATAAAAAAGAGGGAATGATTTATTATGAATATAATAGAAATAATTAATAAAAAAAGGTTAAAGATGTGTCTTAGTGATGAAGAGATTAAATATGTAATTGATGAATATATGGAAGGTAATATTGCTGATTATCAGATGTCTTCTTTATTAATGGCGATATGTATAAATGGTATGAGTGATGAAGAGATATTTTCACTTACGAAATATATGACTTTAAGTGGTGATAGGTTAGATTTATCTAGTTTAGGTAATGTTGTTGATAAGCATTCAACTGGTGGCGTTGGGGATAAAACGACGATGATTATTGGACCAATAGTAGCGTCTTGTGGTGTTAAGGTTGCTAAAATGAGCGGTAGAGGGTTAGGTCATACTGGTGGAACTATTGATAAATTAGAGTCTATTCCTGGTTTTACGTCTGAATTAAGTGAAGAGGAGTTTATTAGGCAAGTTAATAATGTTGGTTTTGCGGATGTGTGTCAGAATAATGATTTAGCTCCTGCTGATAAGAAGATATATGCCCTAAGAGATGTTACGGGTACGGTGGAGTCTATTCCTTTAATAGCGTCATCTATTATGAGTAAAAAGATTGCTAGTGGGGCTCGTAAGTTGGTTATTGATGTAAAAGTTGGGTGTGGGGCTTTAGTTAAAAATATTGAAGACGCTACTAAGTTAGCTGAGTTAATGATTAAGATAGGTAAGTTTAATAATATTGAAGTAGTATGTGTTCTTAGTAATATGGATATTCCTTTAGGTAATAATATTGGTAATGCTTTAGAGGTAGAAGAAGTTATTGATATATTAAAGAATAATAAACAGGGTAATTTAAGAGATTTATGTATTGAACTTGCTAGTTTAATGGTTAGTTTGGGATTAGGTATAGATCATGATGAGGCTTTAAATAGAGTATTAGAAAATTTAAGTAATGGTAAGGCTTATGATAAGTTTTTAGAGTTTGTTAAGGCCCAGAAGGGAGATATTACTAAGTTACCACAAGCTAGTAATAAGATAGAAATAAGAAGTGATAAGGAAGGTTATTTAAATAATATAGATGCTTTAAAGTTAGGGGAATTATCTATGAGTTTAGGAGCAGGAAGATCTAATATGAAAGATAAGATAGATTATACAGCGGGTATTATTTTAAATAAGAATATATTTGATTATGTTAATATAGGTGATGTTTTAATGACAATATATACTAATAAAGATAATTATAATATACCTGATGATATATTTGATATAAGTAATACTAAAAATAATGATATTAAATTAATATATAAAGTAATGAGGTAGAGTATGAGACTTAAGAATGTAAAAGGTGCTAATGAGATAATAATAAATGGTACTTATTATGTAGATAATCCTTATATATATAAAGGTAATTGGAGTAAAGTATTTAATAATAATAATCCTATATATTTAGAAATAGGTATTGGTAAGGGAGATTTTATTATAGAGAATGCTTTAAGGTATCCTAATATTAATTTTATTGGTATTGAAAAATATGACAGTGTTATAGTAAGAGCAATACAGAAATCTAATGAGTTAGAGATAAAAAATTTAAAAATTGTTAGAATGGATGCTCATAAGTTAGAGAGTGTTTTTGAAAGGGAAGTAGATTTAATGTATTTAAATTTTTCTGATCCATGGCCAAAAGATAGGCATGCGAAGAGAAGGCTTACTAGTCCTATTTTTCTAAGTATATATGATAATGTTTTTAAAGATAGGTGTCATATAATAATGAAGACTGATAATATAGATTTATTTAATTATTCTATTAATTCTTTAGTAGATTATGGATATAAAATAATATATAAGACTAACGATTTACATAAAGAGAGCGATGATAATAATATAATGACTGAGTATGAGAAAAAGTTTGTAAATAAAGGAGTTAAAATAAATAAATTGGAGGCAATTAAGTAAATATCCTTATAAATTATGGGGGTATTTTTTTGTTTGATAAAAAAAGTTAAATTTTTTTCAAAAAAAAGAAGGGATTTTTAAATTTATCTCTAATAATATAATTAGAGGAGGTAAAAGTTGAGAAAAAATTTAATAGTGTTACAAGATGGTTATAAAGAATGTGGTGCGGCTTGTTTGTTGTCAATAATTCGCTATTATGGTGGAAATATTTCTATTAATAAATTGGTTGAATTAACAAATACCACTAAGATAGGTACACATTTCTATAATTTAAGAGAAGCATCTATTTTATTAGGATTAGAGTCTAAAGCTTACAAAGTGGATAACATAAATGTATTAAAAGAATTGAAAATGCCCTTTATATGCCAATTTATAAATAATAATTATGAACATTTTGTTGTTATTTATGCTGTGAGTAAGGACAAAGTAGTGCTAATGGATCCTGCTGTAGGAAAAAGAATTCTCACCAAAGATGAGGTATCTAAATTATGGACAGGCTATGTTATGATATTTTCTCCTTATAAAAGATTGCCCCTATATAAAGAGGAGAAGTATCTTAATAAAATAATTATAGATACAATAAAAAATAATAAAAGCATTGTTCTAAATATCTTGTTGTTATCTATAATATTTACAATTATGTCTTGTGTTTATGCTTTTTATGGACAAGTAATTATTGATAATATAATAAAGACGTCTACATCTAATTTAATTATTGTAACTTTTATATTTGGTGTTGTTATTTTAATTAAATGTATAAGTAATTTTTTTAGAAATCAACTCTTAATATATTTAACACAAAAGATAGATTGTTCGATTTTTTTAAATACTTTCACAAAGATTCTTTTACTTCCTTATAATTATTATAAAAATAAGACTACTGGAGAGGTAATAAGTAGAATAAATGACTTAGCGATGGTAAAAGATTTGTTAAGTAAAATAATACTCACTGTATTTCTAGATGTTATTATTTCTTTGGTATGTGGAGTTTTGTTGTTTAATATAAATAGAACTATGTTTATGTTAAGCGTAATAATTATTCTTGAATATTTAGTAATATATTTCTTTTTTAAGCCCCTAGTAAAGAAGTATACAAATATATTTCAAGAGAATAATGCTCTGATAAATTCTAAATTGGTAGAAGATATTGGTGGGTTTGAAACTATTAAAAATCTTAATGTTGAAAGTATTATGAATGAGCAAATGGAAAAATTATATGTTTCTAGTTTAAATGATGTTTTTATTTATGACTGTTTAAGTAATTGGGAAGTATTTATAAAAGATATATCTACTTTGATTGGAACTTTATTAATATCATATGTTGGATATAGGTATGTAATTAATAATACTTTAAGTATAGGGTTAGTCATTACTTTTTTATCTTTATTACCATACTTTATAGATCCTTTGAAAAATTTAATAGACCTAGCGAAAGATTCCTTTTATGCTGTTAATTCTATTACTAGAATTAATAATTTATTAGATATTGAAGAAGAGAAGTTAGATTATAAAACTAATATAGAAATTAAGGGGAGTATTAATGTATCTAATTTAAGTTTTAGTTATAACAATTGTGATAATGTTTTAAATAATGTGAATTTAAATATAAAAGAGGGTAGTAAAGTATTGATATTGGGTCATTCTGGTAGTGGTAAGAGTACTATTTTAAAGTTACTTTATAAATATTATCAAGTAAATAGAGGAATGATTTATATAAATAATATAGATATTAATGATTATTCACTTAGGGATATTAGAAGTAATATTGTTTATATTTCTCAGGATGATATATTATTTACGGATACTATTAGGAATAATATTACATTAAATAGGATAGTAGATGATAATGATTTTATAGAAATATGTAGTTTGACATTTGTTGATGAAATAGTTAAAAATTTATTTTTGGCTTATGATACTAAGTTAGAAGAAAATGGTGTTAATTTATCTAGTGGACAAAGGCAAAGGATAATTTTAGCAAGGGCTCTTTTAAAGAAGAGCGATATAATTCTAATTGATGAGGGATTAAATGCGATAGATATTAATTTGGAAAGAAAAATTTTAAAGAATATTTTTAGTAAGTATTTTGATAGGACTATTATTATAATATCCCATAGGGTAGAAAATATGGATTTATATGATAAAGTTTTAAAGGTAGAGAATGGTTATATAAAAGAAGATTATGAAAGAGCAATAGGTGATAATATTGATTGATACATATATATTAATGAATAGAAAACCTAAAATAATATTAAAATTATTCATTTACAATATTCTTATTTTAATTGTGCTAGTTATATATGTTTTATTTAGTTGTAATTATACTTCATATTTTTATTCGGACTCCAAAATAATTTTAAAAGATAATATGTATTTATTAAAAATAATGACTCCTATTAGTGATTTAAGCTCCATATCACAAAATAAATTTTTATTAATAAACGATAAAGAATATATGTATCAGATATATGAAATTGAAGATAACTTAATATATGAAGATGATAGTGTATATCAAATAGTATATTTAAAAATACGGAATTTAGAAGATTATTACCAAATAAATAATTATCCATTAAGTATTAAAATTAAAGGCGAAAATAAAAAAATTATTAACTATTTGTATTAAAGGAGGTAATATGCAAGAGATAAGTCAAAATGAGATGAAAGGTATTCAGGGTGGTGCGGTAAATTGGAGTATAGTTGCCGGAGTAAGTGCATTGGTTTCATTTATCGCAGGTGTAATTGATGGGTTTATGAATCCTATAAAGTGTAGAAATTAAAGATGAGAGGAGGAATATGTTATGTGTGAACTAAGAAAAGAAGAGATGAGGAAGATAAATGGAGGTGCTTCTGTATCTATTAGTAGTGTCTTAAATGCGGTTATGAATGTAGTATCAACTATTTTTTCTATAGGACAGGCTGTAGGATCTGCTATTAGAAGAGGGGTATCGGGAAAAGTTTGTAGTCCTTAATCAAAGAAGTGCGTAGGCACTTCTTTTAATATATTATACTAATAAGTAATAATTTCTTTTCCTTTTTTTGAATATTATGTTTTATATTAAATAAATTCGTGATATAATTATTATGTTCTTGCTGAAATAGCTCAGTTGGTAGAGCAACGCACTCGTAATGCGTAGGTCGCAAGTTCAAGTCTTGTTTTCAGCACCATTTGAATATAAGTCCCTAAATTTATAGGGCTTTTTAATTTATATAATTATTAATTATTTTATGTTTTGACTATCATTTTAATATTATTTGTATATTTTTTTATTTAGACTAATAAAATTTATTAGGTGATGTTATGTTAAAAAAAATGACTATTAGAAAGATTACTATTACTTCTTTAGCGTTATTTGCCTTACTTCTTTTATATTTGATGCCTGATAGTACTGATAATGAAATTGATCTTAAAAATGATGGGGTAGAATATGTTTATACTAATACTCAAGAAGTAATTTATTTATTAGATAGTAATGATTATGTTGCAAGAACTACTATTAATGGTTGTGATTGTAATACGGTTGATACGGCAAAAGATGTAATAGAAGGATTAATATTAGATGGGAAGAAAAGTAATATTATTCCTAATGGGTTTAGATCAATTATTCCTAGTGGAACGGAAATATTAGATGTTAAATTAGAAGATAAGGTTCTTACGATTAATTTTTCTAAAGAATTATTGGATATTAATCAAGAATATGAAGAAAAAATGATTGAGGCAATTGTTTATACTTTAACTAGCATTGATGGTATAGACAAAGTAATTATTCAAGTAGAAGGAGAACAATTAGAGACATTACCAAATAGTAAGAAAAAATTACCTGTATCATTAGATAAGAGTTACGGGATTAATAAGTCTTATGAATTAACAAGTACTATGGATATAGATTATTATACTGTATACTATGTTAGTAGTTATAATGATAATACTTATTATGTACCAGTAACTAAATATGTTAATAATGAAAATCAAGATAAAGTAAAAGTTATTATTGATGAATTATCATCTTCGCCAATTTATGAAACTAATCTTATGAGTTATTTAAATTCTACTACTAAGTTAATTGATTATACTATTGATGAAGACGTTTTAAAGTTAAACTTTAATAATTCTATTTTAAATGATCCTACTAGTAATAAAATTTTAGAAGAAGTTATATATACAATTAGTTTATCAATGGATGATATATATGATGTTAAAGAGGTTGTATTTCTAGTTGATAATGAAGAAATTT
>CASEAD010000189.1 GCA_949285775.1 uncultured bacterium | reverse complement strand
TTTATTATAGGAGGGTTTTGATTTTTTTTATGAAAAAATCAAAATGTTAAGTTGCGGACATAGTCTGCCGTATGATATAATATAATTAACAATAATTTTTTTTGTTAGAAGGAGGATATATGAAAAAGAAAAGGAAAGCCGTCGTTGTTAGTATTATAATAATATTATTAGCTTGCTTTTTAGTGATTATAATATACAGTATTAATTATAACAAAATCGACATTCAACAAGCAAATAGTGGATGGATAATCTATGATAAAAGTATTACAAACATAAAAGAAAATATGGAGGCTATAACAGAACCAAATGAAGTTTTTGACTGGTGGACTTTAAAGAATTTTGACATTGAAGATGATGAATATGAAAACACACTAAATTCTTTAGTAGCGAGTGTTAGAATGTGCTATTTAAGTTATACTGATGACGGAACATTATATACAAATTCAAATTCTTTAAGAGAATATAGAAATAAAAAAAGTATAACCAGAAAAGAATTAGAACAGTTAAATTATTCTATGTATAATGAAATAAGTGAAACTGGATGCTTAACTAGATTTACACAATATAATTCACTATTAGTTAGTAATGATGAAAACCTTAGAAATGAAGTTCATAATATTACAAATAAAATTGCAGATTTAATGACAAATGAGTTGTTTTTAAAAAAAGATGCCACATATGATGAATTAATATTAAGGAAAATTATAGAAGTACATTTGGTAGAAGATGTAAGTGAATTTTTAATTAAAGAATATAATAGATTAAAATAATTTAAAAAAGACGCATTAAAACTTAATGTCATTAACTTAAGGATATAGATTTTGAATCTATGTCTTTTTAGTTTATAATAATACGATTATGTCTAGTTAGATATAATTATATAATACATAAAATGTTTACTAAAAAGAAATTATTGTTCATATAATTGCTAATATTAGTAATTTGCCTAAGAAGTTACACCATTCTCCAAAAATATATAGTAAATTTAAATTAAAAAAGAGATACATATTTATTATAAGATGTGATATTTGTTATTTGATAACTTTAATATAAAAAAATAATGGAGGTGATGAATAGTATTTTTTTGGTATTAAGGTAATTACGAAAAGGAGAAAGAGTATGAAAAAAATAAAATTATTTTTACTGTTAATTCCGTTCTTATTTTCAAATACAGTAAGTGCTTCCGAAGTATCTAACTATTATGTAAATCAAAATAAAATATCAATGTCAGAACAAGAGTTCATGACTTTAAGAGAATTAGGATTTACAGACAAACAGATTGCTGAAATGGATTTAGAAGAATTTAATAGGAATAAAGACTTAGATGCTGAGTTAATATCAGTAGATACAAAATATTTAAAGACTACAATTGTTTATGAATATACAAACCCAAATGCAAGTATTATGACTTTAAATAATTCGATAGCAGAATTGGATATTAATACATTAATAAATAATAATACATTGAGTATAAAAAGTAAAAGTTCAGTAGAAGTAACACAAGAAGAATATGAAAACGCTGATAGTGAAAACATCTATATGACTATGGACGTTAACCCTGATATAGTAGAAACAACATATAAAAAACTTACAACAACAATTTCAAAAAATGGTAGTTATTATAGACTGAAAAATGATTTATTATGGAAACAAATGCCAAGTGTTAGAAGTTATGATGTATTCGGAATCAGAAATAATACAACTATGTCTCCAGTAAGTGGTTCGCAATACTCAAAATTGTCATACACTATATTAAATAATTGTTATGGCACATCAAGCAGTGGTTATGATGTTTATGGGACTAGTAGTTCAAGATGGAAAAGAGAAAATGATGGATATGGATTAAGTTTTAAACTTCCTGCTAACACGACAACTTCATATAGTTGGGGCGGATTAGGAGAGCCAACAGAATGTCCATGTATCAACCCACCTATGTTTGGCACTTCAGTTTTAAGAACGAATGAAGTTACTGCGTTAAGTTCATATATGTATTATGATGTAGTAAAAATTGGGAGTGGTACTATCAATACAATAGACGCATATGGTGCATATCAACATGCAACATCAACAATCTCATCAAGTATATCACTATCATTTGGTATAGAAGCATACGGATTAGGAGCAGTATTACAATTCGCATCTGATTACAACAATAAGTTTGACGGAATGCAAGGAACTCATGCCCAAGTATTAAATGCAAATTGGTAAAAGAAATAAATGTTTTATAGAGATTATCAAAAAAAGGTTCTTCGAAATTGAGGGGACCTAGGTAGAATATTTTGGAATACTATACTTTGTTTGGTATTCCCTTTTTTCTTTTCTAAATATA
>CASEAD010000188.1 GCA_949285775.1 uncultured bacterium | reverse complement strand
TTATTATCACTCTCTATTTTACTTCTCTTTGGATTGATATTACTTTACCTAGTATCATATCATTAGAGATTATATTTACATTGATAGTAGGATATTTAGGGTTTATTGCTTGTAAAATTATTCCTTTGGGATATCTATATAGTCTTCTTACTGATAAGTTATTATTTTTTATGGCTATTACTATGTCATCTCCATTTTTGTAATCATCTTGTTTTTGAAAGAATATTTTATCGTTTTTTATATAGACTGGTGACATAGAATCATCTATTATTTTTAGATATAATTCGCTTTTATTGGTAATTGCTTCGTAAGAAGCGTTTTTATATGTATTTATTACTTTCTCTATTTGAGGAGTTAAGTTTTTATCTTTTCTTAGGCTGTTGACATATTCTTTAACTAATTTTTTTTCTATTAATTGTTGTTCTTCTTTACTCATAGGATATCCTTCAAAGGCACTTATATCGACATTAAATATTCTACATATTTCAAATAATATATCATATGGGATATTTAAGGTTCCTGTCTCGTATTTATGAAGAGTCTGTCTATTTTTTTTATGGTCTATAGCCTTTGATAAATCTTCTAGAGAATAGTTATATTTTTCTCTATTTTCTTTAATTATTTTACTTACTAATGGTTTTAATTCATTACTTACTAATTCTTGTTTTCTTGTTCTCATATTAAATACTTCCTTACTTTTCTTTTATGTTATTGGTTATATATATGGTAAATGTACTTATAGTACATATTATTAAGCTTATTATGTATCTTATCATAATTAATTTTAATATATCTATTATTTCGATTGTAATAGCGTATGCAATTATACTAAAGAGAGTTGCAACAATAAATTGAATTATAATGCTTGAAAAGATATTGCTTATCCATATTCTATTTTTTTCTTTTTTTAGGTAATAATATAGTTTGGAATTAAAGAATAGGGTATATAGTATGGTTACAATGTTAGCAAAATATATTCTTGGACTATCAATAAATATATTATTATATGAAGCACTAGTGAATAAATTAATATTGCTTGGTTCTATTAGGGTTATTAGGTATAATATGGCATAACTTATAATTGAAGTTGCTAAAAGTATTAATATTAATTTTTTTATTTCTTCGGGTCCCTTTTTTTGAACGATTATATTACTTGCAATAAAGATTGTTGTAAAAGGTATTATACCTAGATTTAGATCATAGTTATATAGTTCAATTGTTTTTAGGGACATGAGTTTTGATAAGATAAAGGATACGATTATATAACTGTACATACCATTTATTCTATATTTCTTATATAGTATTATTAGTAGAGATAAGCATAATATAATTTCTATAAATAATATATGGATATTATTCATCTTTTCACCTTCTTTTTGGTTAGGATAGTTAAAAGTAGTGAGTGTAATACTGTTAATACTAGTCTAATCATATATGTGGATAAGGCTATTTCTATTAGTATTTTGATTTGATAGACATTTAAGTATCCTATTAAGGTATAGATAATTATATCAATTAGTCCTATTGCTAAGTATGTTGTAGTGGTGCTTATAAACATATTATTGTATAGATTTTTGATTTTATTGTACATTAATATTGTTAGGTGGGATGATAAGAAGGTTGTAATGGGATAAGCAATTAGGATACGGTAATTTCTTATGAAGACGTTAGTCATATTTATTCCTACGGTATCGTTTATGGCTTGAGTGTAATATGACATAAGGTAGAGCATTATAGATAAGAATATATTTATTATGAAATTGGTATTGATTGTTTTTTTTATATCTTTATGATCGTATTCTTCTAATAATAAGTATATTACTGTAAAAATAGATACATAGGTAATAGAATTAGAGATAATACTAAAGTTAGATATTTTAATAAATTTAAATGATAGGATTAGTGACAATATATTTACAATAATTAGAGTTAATTCTAATCCTTGTTTGCCTAGTAATTTTCTCATTAGATATATGGTTATAGTTACAATAATTAAGATACAAAAATAGATTAATATATTCATATATGTACCACCTTCTTATTCGCTATTAATTATAACATATTTTTTTAAGATACAAAAGAGAAATTGATAATTATTTTTTATTTCCTATTAATATTTGTAATTCTTCTAATTTTATTTCCTTGAAATAGTTAAAAATTGTTTGTATAAAATCTTTTAGCATTAGTTTTATTTCATTATCTATATTTTGGGATTTCATTATTAAATCAATTATTAATTTTTTATTATTATTAAAATCCATTAGGTTTGTTATGTTTAATTCTTCAAATGTTTGGAAAAGGTTTTTGATAAATTTTTCTCTTTTTTGATAATCATATTTATTAAGCCATTTAGCACATCCTTTTTCTATAGCGATACTTAAAGTGCTAAGAGTTGATCTTTGAAAGGTGTTTTTTTCTACAACCCAAGTTGCGAAGTCATGGGCAAATATATTTTTTTTGGTTGATTTTATTACTATATAGCTATTGTCATGATTAAATATTAGTCCAAATACTGAATAATTTGGAATAATGTGAATTAATTTATTTTTTATACTTAAATATTTTTTAGAGTTAAATTGTTTATTAATAAGTCCTGGGCCATCGTTATTGTAGATATTTATTATTTTTCTTTTGATAAAGAAGTTGGCATACATTCCTGATACGAGGGCTAAGTTACCTCCTTTAGAATGGCCTCCGAGTATTATTTTTTTGTTGGTGAATAGGAAGTTTTTATTAATATAATCTATAGCTCTTCTTTGGGATAAGACGGGAAATTTATAGGACATCATAAAGTCTTCTTTCCAGCCACTTATAAGTCCATCTGTTCCTTCAAAAGATACATAGATTAGGTGATTATTTATTTCGATTGTAATAGCGCTAAATTGTTGTTCTTTATCTCCTATATAACAGTAGTTATATAATAATAGGTTTTTGTATCTTAAAGTATTCTTGATATATTTTAATACTTTTAAAGCATTTTTAGTTGCTAAAATAGTTTTTTCTTTATTTGGGTGATCTTGAAAATAATTATTGCCTACTTGTTCTATGGTTTTTTTGTTGGATTTGTTATGACTTACGTAATTATTTAAATCAATATAAGAAAGGGTGGAGAAAATGATATTGTCTACTTCATTAAATGGTTCTTCTTGAAAATTTTTGCTGCTATATTTGTCTATGTAACTAAAGATATTCATATATATTCCTCATTTCATAGATATTATAACAGAATAAAGAGTAAAAAGAAAGACGTTTATTTCTTTCTTGAAGGTTAGTTTTTGGTGGTTGATTTATTTCTTTTTTGTTCTAGCATATCATAGAATGCTTCTAATCTAGTGTTTATAGCAACTTCACTGTCTTGGGAATCAAAACTAAAATAGATAATAGGTATGTTGTATTCGGCGCTGATATTTTCTAGAATAGGCATAGCATTTATTTCTGGTGTACAACCAAAACTTTTTATATGTATTATTCCATCATAGCCTTTTTGTGCTAGTATTTGGGAGATAGCAACACTTTCGGTAGCGTCCGCTCCTAGATGGTATTTTAGATATTTTTTGCTTCTTTTTAAATATTTCTTTAGTTTGAATTTTTTTTGTATTAACAGGTATGTTAGGGTAGTGAAGCGGTGTACTTCAACTCCTTTTTGAGATAACTTTCTTTCTATATTGTTGCTACAATATGGCTCCATAAGGGAATATAGTTCTCCTACTAAGCCTACTTTTAAACAATCTTTTGGTTTGTTTATAGGAATACTTTGGAATAGTTTTTTATATTTAAAGTAGTTTTTTATTATTTTTATAGGGTTTTGATTATCTTGGTTTAGTTCCTTTAGTAGTTTTTTTTCAGTATTAATAAAACTGTTTTTTTGTTTTTCAAAACCCATATTTTCTCTTGGATAGATTGATAATTTATCCATAGTTATTATAATTAAGAATGTATTTATTAGATAGTATGTATAAGTAAAGACATTTAGTTTTTTGTTTAGTTTTTTGGAGTACTTGTAAATAGATAATAAAGATACGCGATTATTTTGGATAAAATTTACAAATTCAAATTCATAATTTAATTCTCTTAATATTTTTTCTTGTAATTCAGCATAGTATCCGTAGCGGCATCCACCTCCTGCTTGTAATATGACATTAGCACCTTTATCTAATGCTTCGATGAAGTTTCCTAGGTTATATTTGAAAGGAACACAGACATAATCTGGGGAATAAGCGCTTCCTAATTCTATGGTTTTTTTGGTTATGGGTGGGGGGATTATAACTTTACATTTGGTGGCTTTTTTTACTAGATAAGATATGGGTATATAATAGTTTCCTAAGTGAGGGAAAGTTATTTTTTTAATCATTATGATTTCTCCTCTCTTTTATAATATCAATAAAGCTTTCTAATCTAGTTTGAATGCCTGCTTCAGCGTTGGATTCATCTATTAATATGTTAGTGATAGGTATTTTTTTTATTTTTCTAATCATTAATTCATTTACTAAGGAGTCGGGTCCACAAGGAAATGTTGTAAGAAAGATTATGCCATCTACTTGGTTTTGGTAATATCCTATTGCGCCAATTAATTCTTTAGAATAAATCCAATAAAGGGTAGGAGATAGTTCTTTGGCATATTTTTTTGCTATTTTCTTATCTAATAGATCGGCATATATTAATTCTACATTCATGTTATTTAATATTTTTCTTATTGGTTCTCCTATATATTTATCGTATATATTGTACGGATGAGATATTATTAATACTTTTAGTTTTTTAGTATTTAGTTTTATTTGTTGTTTTATCATTTGTTGTTTTTGGTACTTTTTCTCTTTACTTTTGGCTTTAATATAGGAATATACTATTTTAAAGATATTTTTGGTTAGTTTTAGTCCTAATTTAGCATAGGCGATGAACTCATTAGATTTTTTAGTAGTTTCTATATTACAGTCTATTATATTTACTTCTGGGAAAGTATTTTTTACGATATCATAGGTTCCATTAAACTTCATACATACTTTTTCTCCTTTTCCATAGTCGGATATTCTAGGGATAAAAATATAGTCGCATTTGTCTTTTAAGTATGATACGTGTCCTAAATATATTTTAGATGCTAAACAAGATTCATCAATGGAATATTTTTTTCCTATTTCAATAGTTTCTTTGTTAGTATCAGTACTTATTATGATGTTATAACCTAGATTAGTAAAAAAAGATTTCCATAATATTTTGTGTCTATAATATAAAAAAGCCTTTGGAATACCAATAGTTATATTTTTTTTCATATATTCACCTTTTTCAATTAAATATATGCTTGTCTTGTAAATATATTAATAAAAAGAAGATACTATTCTTCTAGTTCTTCTTCGTTTACTATTGTTAGGTCTGATAAGTCTTCGGTATCATCATCTGTTATATAGTTATCATCATCGATAGCGTCTAGCATATCTGGTTCGGTGTCATCTTCGTTTTCGTCATCTTCTTCTTTTTCTTCTTCGGTAGTTTCTTCATCTATGTCATCAATAATTACTTTGACGCTGTGATTGGCTTTTAAATCCCAATTGCCACTTTCTAGAAGTATAAAATCTTTAGATGTAGTTAGGGATTGGAAAAAGTCAGCAATTTGTTCTGAATATTCTTCATCAGATAGTTGTAATAGGTTACAGACTTCTTTAAATAATTCGGCAGTATTCTTGGTTGTTTTATTTTCTTTTAAATACATTGCTGCTATATCAGTATAAGACAATAATTCTAATTCTTCTTTAGTCATATTTTTAAGTGTTTTCATAATATTCCTCCTACATTTCTTTTGGTATTATACCAATTAAATCTAAAGCCTCATTAATTACAATTTTAACTGCTGTTAGTAGATTTAATCTTTCTTGGGTATAAATACTATCATTCATTTTTTCTTCTTCATAATATGAATTAAATAACGTT
>CASEAD010000187.1 GCA_949285775.1 uncultured bacterium | reverse complement strand
TTAAAAGGCGTATTAATATATTTATTACCCCTTACATCATACCTATTAGCTTTCGTTATTAAATAAGCATCTTCCAAACACTCTAAATATCTACTTATCGTCTTATCACTTAATGTAATATTTTTCTTTCATAAATATAACCTCACTAATAATATAGATACAATTATAACACATATATAACTATTTACAAACAACCATATTCCGAATTTTTTCACATCTACATCTTTTTTCGGAACAAATAAAAAGCTGTTAGAAAATAAATCCCAAACAACTTTAAATAACTAACACTATCCCTTTTGATCTATAGTATTCAAAACACTAATATCTGAAGTTAATATAACATTAGTCCCATAATAATCAATAATATCCCTACTAACTAAAACATTATAATAATCATTACTAACACTAACTTCATCATTATCAATAGAAATAGTCCTATACTCATCATTTTCTTTATTATAATAAGAAATATAATCCCTATACTTACAAACAACATAACTAAATGCAGATAACTCTATCTCTTCCCCATTAACACTAAGAATAGTATCCTCAATAAAGAAATATAAATCATCCCCATCATACAAAAAATAATGTCCCAAATTATCACTATAATTATTAGTAGTAAGCTTATAACCATTGTCAATATACTCAATATAAGAATACTTAGAAGCCATATACTCAGAACAATTAAAAGTAGGCATAACCACACTCATATCACTAAGAAATAACACCGTATCTTCATCTTTATAATAAACTGGTGTAGAATCCTCTACTATATCCTCATCCCCCACAAAATCAACAATAATCCCCTTCTTATTCTTACTAACAACACCATCATATTCATACTTCTTATCATAAAAATATTGATAAAAACTCCCCTCAGTATCAACCCTAAAAGCATTACTTAAAGATACCCTATAATAGAAGAAAAAAGCTGCAAATAACACTATCATCAACGCTATAGGAATAAACAACTTATAATTATTCCTAAAAAATTCTTTAATACTAAATTTCTTATTTTTATCCATAACTATACCCTCCTAATACCTAAACGAATACGAAACCAAACCATCATTAGTATCACTAACAGTACTATAAGTATTAAACCCAAGCGAAGTAAGTCTTACCACAACAGTATCACCACTACTTACATCAAAAGAAGAAATATCAACACTTCTACTAATAGAATTAACAGAACCCATCGAAGAAAAATCATCTCTAATAGGCTCTACAGCCTCCCCCTCTATAAATATCTGTACCTGACCAGAAGTAACAGCGTAATTACTATCAAAATTTATAACATAGTCTAAACTCTTAGAAGTAACCTTACTAACACTTAAATACATATCAGGTAAAACAGTACTAACAGCCTCAACCGAATCAAATACAATACCACTTCTAGACGAAGTATTATACTTAAACTCCAAATTATAAACAGTACTAGGAGTTAAATTATTGATAACAACATTAGTCTCAGACTTAGATAAATAAACAGTATTTATATTACCAGTATCCGTATTCTCTACCTCAACATAAACACTAGTATACTCACTATCAGGATCATATATAACATAATCAACAGAAATAGACCCAATCGAAGGAGTAACCCTAATAATAGATGTCGTAGTAGTAGCTTTAATAATTTGACTAACAGCATTATCACTAACATTGTTACTATAATTATTATTAAAACCAGTATTATTTCCTTGAGTAGTACCACTAGCTATACCAGTTCCTGCTCCAGTGCCATCACCCGTACCAGTTCCTTCACCAGTACCTCCACCAGTTCCTGTACCACCAGCACCACTACCAGTACCATCCCCACTACCATTACCAGTAGTGCCTTCTTCACTATCATTACCAGAATCGTTTAAATCATACCTATCAGCATCATATAAATTAGTACTACCAATTATTTCCTTCAGATCAATATCTTCTCCTCCAAAATTAATCTTCTCATTAGCAATATCAAAAGTATAAGAAGAAGTCTTCAATACCGTAGGAGTAATTGTCTTTACAGATACCTTATCATTTAATAAAGTAGCATTACCAGATTTATCTAAATGTACCAATAAATAATTAGTCGCTACAAAATTACCATCCTCTGATTCAATAGTCCTATCAATAATTAAATACTTTCTATCATCTAACTTAAAAAACCTAGAATTAATAGAACTTTCAATAACAGCCTCTTCTTCAACAACATAAACCTCATTATCCCTAGTAACTTCATAATAAGTACCATATAAAGATATATTACTGTTTAAAGTATTATAAACAACCGCATGAGATCCTAAATTATAGCTCTCATCATTATAATTTAAATAATAATCTCCTCCCCATCTAATCTTAATTACTCCCTCTAATGTAGTATTAATAAGATTCTCATCACTATCAAACAACACCGAATTAGAAGAAACAACATATTCAACCTTATCTATATCAATAGCTTTCTTAATAAATAGAGAAAATATAATAACTATTATCACTAATAATACTATCACAATCCCTATTGTCATTTTTGTCCTCTTATTATATTTTCTCATACAATTCCTCCTTAAGCATTCAATTGACTAGTATTCTCACTAAATAAAGTAAGTACACCATTATCTAAATAATAATACTGCGTATTTATTATATAAGTACCCCCATTAACCAAAGTAAAATTACCATTAGTAGAGTGCCCATTATCTACATCAGAAAAATCAATAGACAACACAACATTATCACGATCTACAGAAAAAATACTACTATTACTACTATCTATTTTATAAGTACCAGTATTCTTACTACCACTACCACCCTTTAAAGTAATAGTATAATCAACCTGTACAATATTCTTAGCAAGATTAACCGAACCAGAATAAAGTAACTGAATCTGACTATTACTTACCTTCTGAGGAATAACCGTTCCAAGCCTTATACCCAACTCACTAGAAGGAGTATATATATAATCAATAAATGGTGTTACCTCTACCTTCTCACTTTCCGTATAACCAACATTATTCCTATAAGTAGTATAAGATAATTCAATAGAATAAAGTTTATCTGGACTTAAATTATCAAATATAACCTTATTATTAGCGTTACCTGCACTTATATTAGACTGAGTTTCTATCTTCTCTCCTCTATCATCAATTAAAGTAGCAGTATAAGTACCATTCTTAATTACAAAAGATCCAAGTGAACCATCACTAAGTAACTCATCATCACAAGTAGGTACAAAACTAATATAATATCCCATATCACTATCATATCCAGATTCAAAATCATTAATCTGAAATTCAGGAGCTTTTAAAGTTGGAATCTCTATCCTATAAAAAATACCATTACTATTAATATCACCATTAGTAGAAGTCAAAGAATCTGTCTCATACAAAATAACCTTATCATCCTCTACATACTCCCCATTAGTATAAGGAATAGCATA
>CASEAD010000186.1 GCA_949285775.1 uncultured bacterium | reverse complement strand
TAATATAGAATAAAAAAAAGTACAACAATCTTTTAGCATAGCTGTACTTTATAGAATATCACTTGCCTTAGATGTAGATATTTCACTATTTTTTAAAGAAAGAGACAACAATGGTAATCTTATAAATAATACTAAAGACTAATATAAATATATATTAAATATATTTATCCACAAAAAAATATTTTGTCTACTAAAATAAGTTTTCCACAGTATTTGTGGAAAACTTATTAAATTGTATCCTAAATTGTATCTTTATTTTTTAATACCTTATCTACTAAACCATATTTTAATGCCTCTGAACTATCCATAAAATAGTCCCTTTCTGTATCTTTTTCAATTTTTTTTAAATTTTTACCCGTATTTTTAGATAAAATTTTATTTAATCTACCCTTAAGTTTTAATATCCTCTCTGCTGCTATTTTTATCTCTGTCGCTTGCCCTTGCGCTCCACCTAAAGGTTGATGTATCATAACTTCTGCATTTTCTAAACAATATCTCATCCCCTTTTCTCCACTAGAAAGTAAAAACGCTGCCATAGATGCTGCCATACCAACACAAATAGTAGATACCTTACTAGATATATAATTCATCGTATCATATATTGCCATACCAGCAGTAATGCTACCTCCTGGTGAATTGATATATATACTAATATCTTCATTATTTACCCCATCCAAATATAATAATTGCGCTACTACACTATTAGCCAAATTATCGTCAATTTCCCCACTTAAAATTATAATTCTATCTTTAAGTAATCTTGAGTATATATCATATGCTCTTTCACCAAGATTACTTTTTTCTATTACAGTAGGAATTAAATTCATATTTTATCACCTATAATTATATTAGTCCTTAAAATAGTATAATATACAAAAACATAAACAAATAATTATTACATTTTTCTACAAGCAACCAATTTCTATTATTTACATCCACTAGTTTAAATGATATAATTATCTTGGTGATTTATATGTACAAAGATTATAAACTAGGTAGTATTGTCATTATGAAAAAAAATCATCCCTGTGGCAGTAACGAATGGCAAATCACAAGAATAGGAACCGATATAAAAATAAAATGTTTAAATTGTGGAAGAACAATTATGCTACCAAGAATAGAATTTAATAAAAAGTTAAAAAAGGTGGTTAAAAATGAAAATTAAAAAAGATAAATTTAAAAAAATAAAATTACACCCAGCATTAGTATTTTTAATTCTAACATTAATAGTTATGATTATAAGTAGTGTAGGGGGAATTCTTAATCTAGAAACTAGCTATTATAACGTAAATCCCGTAACAGGAGACTTAGAAAGCAGAACAGTAGTTATTAATAACTTATTTAACAGAACAGGTATTCAATATCTAATTAGCAATATGCTTTCAAATTTTATAACATTCGCTCCTTTAGGAACACTAATAATAGGATTAATGGGTGTAGGAGTAGCATATAAAACAGGATTTCTAAATACATTGTATAAAATGATAGCAAAAATAATTCCCAGAAAAATATTAACATTTATTGTAGTATTTTTAGGAGTAATATTTTCAATGTTCTTTGAAGTAGGCTATGTAATATTAATACCCTTAGCAGCAATTCTATTTCTAAATCTAGGACGCCACCCATCAGCAGGAATTTGTGCAGCTTTCGCCGGAATCACATTTGGATATGGAGCTAATATAGTAGCAAACTCTCTTGATAGCACTTTATTAAATTATACCCAAACTGCCGTAACGATACTAGATAAAACATATAAAGTAAACATTAATGGTAACTTAATAATAATGATAGTAAGTACTCTTTTTATTTCATACATAGGAATGTTAGTTACTGAAAAAATAATCATTCCCAAATTAGGTAAATATACTTTTGATGAAGAAGAACAAGAAATGTTAAAAAAAGAACCAACATCAAGAGAAAAAAAAGGAGTAATAATTTCTCTTTTATCAATATTTATAATTCTAATACCAATAATTTATTGCATTATTCCAAACTTACCGTTCTCAGGCCTATTGCTTTATCTAAGAGATACAGAATACATTGATCAATTATTTGGCGAAAATTCCTATTTTTATCAAGGATCAGTATTTATTTTTAGTGTTCTATTAATGATAGCAGGATTAATATATGGATTAAGAACAAAAACAATAAAAAGTAATAGAGACTTTGTTGATGGTATGGACTATTATTTAAAAGATTTATCATCCATACTAGTACTAATATTTTTTGCCGCCCAATTTTGTCAAATATTTAGACAAACAAACATCGGAGTATTTGTATTTTCCTCAATAATTAATTTTATAAGTGATCTTGAATTAACAGGAATAGTATTAATATTAGTTACATTTTTAATTGTAATAATATCAAACTTTTTCCTACCAGCAGCATCAACAAAATGGGCAGTAATGTCTCCCGTAATAGTACCAATGTTTATGCAAAGCTCCTTAACTCCAGAATTTGCCCAAGCAGTCTTCAGAGCGGCAGACAGTTCAACCAAAGGATTAACACCTTTATTTACCTATTTTGTTATCTTATTAGGATTTTTACAAATATATAATAAAAAGAAAAATGATACCATAACTATAACTAATGCCTTATCATTAATGGTGCCTTATACCGTAGCGTTTACCGTATTATGGTTATTAATAATAATATGTTTCTATATACTAGGAATACCTATTGGAATTGAAACAAATTCAGTATTATAGGAAATAGGGGGGATAAAATGAATAGAAACAAAGAAAAAAAATATAAAGTATCAGAATTATACGTTGTTAATATAATAGAATACGAAAAAAATATATATTTTGGCTATGAACAATATAGAGAAAAAGTACCCATATACAGAATATTTCAAATAAAACAACAAAATGGGAACCTAACTATTGTAGATATATTATCTTATATAGATCCTGAATATTCAAACCATATAGAAAATTTAAAAGTACAATGGTTTGAAAAAATTACGGAACATCTAAAACCTGACGAAAAAAATATACCTTTAATCTCAAGACGTAGATTAGAAGAACTATATTATGAATTAAACCCCATAAGTAAACCTAAAACAAAAATATTAGACATAAATCATAGAAAAAATAAACAATAAATAAGAAAG
>CASEAD010000185.1 GCA_949285775.1 uncultured bacterium | reverse complement strand
TATTTAGTTTATTAGAAATGTCTATTATGTCTTTAATATTAAATATTTTATCATCGTTTTCTATAGCAAGGGAGTCTTTTAAATATTTGGGTAATTTATTGAAGTTATTTATAAATCTTTTTATAGATTCTTCTTTTCCAGAGGTCATACTTCCTATATGGATAATGATAAGGGGATCAGTTACTCCTATTTTTTTTAAAATATTATAATAATAATCTAAGCTTTTTACAGTTAGTTTTACTATTTCTTCTTTAGTGCTATTTAAGATACAATAATTATTAGCATGGATATCTATTCTCATTTCTTTGTCATTTATAATTCTTGCTATTTTGTCATAATATGTATCGTAATTATTTAAGTAATCAAAGTTTATATTAGGGTGTGTTGCTAGAGGGATTACGGATGATGATAATCTATAGAAGTGTATGTTATTACAAGCGTTATATTTTAAGATTTGTAGTAAGGATTCTAAATTTGTCTTTATTACGTTATCAATTAATTTATAGTTGTTTTTTTCTATAAATTTGGTATAAGTAATACTTTTGGAAGTTGATAGGTTTAAGGTAGTATTTATTGAAACATAGCCTAATCTTATTATCATATTAATCACCATTTTTATTATTAACAAAAAGCTAGGACTTATGCCCTAGCTCTGTAGTAACCTTTAGAATTATCTTCACGAAATTCATTAGTGTTTTCTTTATAATAAATTATAAAGTCATCTAATAATTTTGTTATATCAATTTTTTGCTTTAAAATTTTTGCACGGAAAACAACAGTTGTTATAAATCTTTCTTTAAAGAATTCAAAATTATTCATTGTTGATGATAAGGATTTTAACCTTTTTATTAATTTATCATTTAATAGATAATCTGCAATTATAGGTAAATTTCTGTAATCTTTATCACCTACAATAATTAAGAAGTCTAGTATAATGTCAGGATTTTTTATTTTTGATATTAATTCATAATTATGTTTATATATTATTCCTGCATTTAAAGTTATTTGTTCTAGGTTAGATAACCCTACTTTATCGTCACATTTTGTTATATAATCACAAAATTTTAAGTAAGCTATTTTATTTTTTCCATTACTATTTTTTAATTCATCTACTTCTTTTTTCTTTTTTAAAGTTAATTCGTTTTCAACAATTGTACTACGTGCATTTTTAATTCCAAGATTATTCATTATATCACCCTCCTATAGTATATGTGTTTGGTGTAATAACAAAACATTTTTTTATTAGTAGTGTACTTAAACCTTGCAAGATAATAATTTTGATGAATGCAAACGTATATATCTATTAAGGATAGTAGAAATTTGTTCTATTTTAATATATTTAATAAATAGTTCTTTAATATAATCTTACTAGTTATATTAAAAATAAAACTTCTCCTACAAATAAAAAATACACCAAACCACTTAGTGACTTCGTGCTAAATGCCCGTGTAGGTTTCCCCAGCGTAGCTCGCAATTAATGCTTATACGCTCTCACCTGTTTAAGTATAACATATTTTTCTCTTTATTGTCAAGTGTTTTAGAGGATATTTCCTTAGATGTTTACTTTTTTACTTTTAAATAATTATGTTTATAAAAAAAGAAGAGTTAACTTACATAAAATTTCTCTCCATTGTTATTATTAAATTTTAGTATGTTATTTATTATTTCTGTTTCATTAGTTATTTCTTCATCTTTCATGCTACTAAAAATATGTAATAAATCACTAACTACTTTTTCATAAGTGTTAGATAAACTAATATCATTGTTTATTACTAGTAATATATTATATAATCTTTTAAATTTCATTTTTGAATTTACATTGTCTATTATGGGATCTTCTAATACAGCTATTTTTCTTAATTTATCTAGGGGGATTTCTTTATATTCTCTTTTTATATCACTACATATATTATCTATTCTATCTTCTATTGTTAGATTACCGTTATATTCATATTTCATAAGTTATATCCTCCAGTTTTTTCTTTTCTTCTCTTTATAACATTGTATGGCTCTAATAATAATATATCCTCGTCACTATATATTAAATCTTCTAGAAACCATGATCTTATATTGGCAAAAATGTTATTAAGTCCTCTTACTCCTTGATCTAGATTAACTGCTTCTTCGGCAACTGATTCTATGAATGGAGAATATGGTGATGTTATAAGATTTTTTTCATACATTGAGCAAGTTACTGCAAAGTTTTGTAATGGGCTAATTTCGGATTTAGTAAGTATGTCTATATAGTCTTGTTTGGTATATTTTGGCATATAATGTTGGATATTTATTCTGGCTAGTAATTCGGGCATGTATCCTTCTTGGGACATATTTATAATACTTTCAGGTGAATAAACATCGCTTCTTTCTGTTATATCTTGGAATGCTCCGGCAAAAATGAATGTTAGTTCTGATGTGTCAAATTTTACTTTTCTGGTCTGATTTATTTCTACATCGATAACTTTTCCTTCTATATACGCTAGTAATTCCTTTTGAAGGCTTTGATTAAATCCTATATTTCTTGTCTCTGTTTCACTTGCATTTATTCTTATTTTATCAAATTCATCTAGTATAATAATTCCTTTTTGAGCTTTTTGGATATCGCCATTTGCTGCTTTAATTAGATTGGCAAAGATATCTTGTAAATTTAATCCTACATATCCTGCTGCGGTAAATCCTTGGTTTAGTGAGACTGCTTCACAAGGAAGATTAAACTTTTTGGCGACATCATTTATTATAGCTGTTTTTCCTCCACCTGTTGATGATATTAAAAGAATATTACCAATTGACTGTCTTGCTTCTTCAGAAGATGTTGTTTTTTGTATTACTTTTTGATTATGATAAATATTCGTTATTAATAATCTTATGGTAGGATTTCTTCCTATATATTTTTTACTTAATTTATCGGTTAATTCTCTTAACTCTTCTCTTTCTTGTTTTTGTTGAGATGCTTTAATTTGTGTTTCTTTATAATCCTCTGTTGTTTCTTCTACTCTTGTTTGGTCTGTGGTACTACTCTCTTTAGTTTGGAAGGTGGTTTGGAGAATTTCTTGTATTGCTTCTAGTTTTTTTAAATGTTTTCTTATATCTTCTGAATTTGCATTACCTTTAGCTATGGCTTGTTTATATAGTTCTATTGCTTTTGCGTAATTTACAGCCACTCCTTTGCCGTGTTCATACATATCTCCCAAATTACACATGGCAGTAGAATTCCCTAAGCCTGCAGCTTTTTCATATAGTTCAATTGCTTTTGCGTAATTTACAGCCACTCCTTTGCCAATTTCATACATATAGCCTAAATTATTCATGGCATTAGAATTTCCTAAGCCTGCAGCTTTTTCATATAGTTCAATTGCTTTTGCGTAATTTACAGCCACTCCTTTGCCATTTCCATACATATTGCCTAAATTATTCATGGCATCAGAATTTCCTAAGTTTGCAGCTTTTTCATATAGTTCAATTGCTTTTGCGTAATTTACATCTACTCCTTTGCCATTTCCATACATATATGCTAAATTATTCATGGCAGAGGGATTTCCTAAGGCTGCTGCTTTTTTATAAAGTTCAATTGCTTTTGCGTAATTTACATCTACTCCTTTGCCATATTGATACATAAATGCTAAATTATTCATGGCATAAAAATTTCCTAAGTTTGCAGCTTTTTCATATAGTTCAATTGCTTTTGCGTAATTTACATCCACCCCTTTGCCATGTTCATACATATATGCTAAATTATTCATGGCAATAGTGTCTCCATTTTTTACTCTTTCTTCTAATTTCCTTATTTCTTCATTCATCTTACTCACCTACTATTAATAGAATATAATATGCTAGATATTTAATCAAGTGTTTTTAGTATTTTGCTTACTTTAGTTCTTATTCTTTGCATGGTGTTATCAACACTTTTTTCTGTTATATTTAGTGTGTTAGAGATTTCTTTATAACTATAATTATCTAGTTTTAGGGTTAATACTTTATGTTCTAGAGGGGTTAGTATATTGGATATTTTTTGATATAATTCTTTATATTCTTCATTATCTAGGAGATTTAGTTCTGGGTTATCTGTTTCATTTTTTATAAAATCTATTAAGTTATTAGCGTCATCTGTATCGG
>CASEAD010000184.1 GCA_949285775.1 uncultured bacterium | reverse complement strand
GTTATGTAATGATATTTTAGGGATATGGACACAACTTAATGTTGATGATATTTATCCTTTTACTAAGGTAGAGAAGGTACAGATGAAAGGTATTAGGGAATTATTATCTTTAGATATTTTTGATAAGTATAATGTTTATAGATATGGTTTATATAAGTCTACTGTTGCTTATCAGATTAAGGAGGCTGATATTGGTTATTTAAATAAGGTTTTTAATGATCTTCCGATTAAAAGTAGGAGGGATATTGAAATTAGTTCTTTGGAGATATCTGAGTTACTTGGTAAGGATCCTGGTAGTTATTTGAAGGATATTATTAGTGATTTGGAGAGAAATATTGTATTGGGGAATATATCTAATGACTATGATGATTTAAAGAATTATATATTAAATAATTATCAGGAGGTGTGTAAATGAGTGATAGGCCTATAGTTATTCATAGTGCAATGAGCATAGAAATAAAGTTTTTGATAGAGAAGTTGGATAATTTAACAGAGATGCAACTTGGTAATTATATATTTTATGAGGGTTATATTTACAAATATCCAATAGTTATTTGTGTGTCTGGGGTTGGTACTGTTAATACAGCGGGTTCTATTATGCATGTTATAGAAAAGTATAATCCTTTATGTGTTATTAATATTGGTATAGTTGGTAGTTGTGATAGGAATATTCATCAGAATGATTTAATTATTGGTAATAGGTGTTTGAATATTAATTCTTATAAGACTTTTTATAGGAGTAAGGGAGAAGGGAGTGATTATAAGAATTGGGAGTATATTACTTTTAAAGAGGGTGTTGATGAGTTATTGTATTGGGATGCTGATAAGGTGTTATTAAGGATTGCTAATGATATGGTTGAGAGGTATTCTTATGGTAGTTGTTTTAAGGGAGTTATTGGTAGTGGGGATTGTTGGAATGATGAGGTTGATAGGGTTATATTTTTAAATGAAAAGTATAAGGTTAGTTGTATGGATATGGAATGTATTTCTATTTATATGTTATGTAATGTATTTAAAGTTCCTTGTATATCTTTTAAGGTTGTATCTGATAATATTATTCTTAGAGAAAGTTATGATAGGGAGGTTAGTAAAAATATTTGGAATTATATAGATAGTTATGTGGATAAAGTTATAAAAAGTAAAGATTTATTAAAAAATTCTTAACAAAATGAAGATTTCATTGTATAATTTAGTAAATGGGAAGGAGAATTTGTATGTTTGATGGTGTAGATAATGATGATATTTTTGTGAATATGGTAGATGATAAGGTAAAATCTTCTGAGATAGAGAGTAGGGTTAACTCTAAGCTAGAACAAGAGCGTATAATGAGGGAGCAGGCAAGTGTGGTTAGAAAGGGTAAAAGAATAAGAAGGAAAGCTTGGAAAAGGATAGTTGATAGGTTGTTATTAACTACGGCAGCAGCGGCAATTGCGGTGATAGGTTTGTGTTATCGTAGTGGTGTATCTGATTTAAGTGACAAAGGAAAAGATATACTTAGAGAGGCTGGTTGGAGTATAAAGACTAATGTTGATGGTGTGCCTGTTAAGAATTATGTTGCTTCTGATGGTGAGGTATTGGATGGTAATAGTAGGGAGGCTAGTTCTTCTGATTATGTGGAGATGGCTCGGGTATTGCGTTCTCAAGGATTTACTGATGCTCAAATAGCGGTTGCTTTGAGTGATATTGCTAATGAACCTGTTGATGGATATGTTTTTGATGGTAATGAGCCTAGTTTTGTAGAAAAATTAGCTGCTGGTATAGAGGGAATTAATGGTTTAGAGATGAATACTGGAAGGAGTAAATAGTTTATGGAAACGGTAGAAGTTAATACTATGGAGATTGATGGTAAGGAGTTTTTTGAGGTTGATATATTGAGTAATAAGAGTAATAGATATGGATATTATGCTGAGATTAATAATCCTAAGAATATAAGGGTATATAAGGTTGTAAACGATGGTGATGAGGAATATTTGGAGGATGTTAATAGTAATGAATTAGTAGAAGCTTTTAGATTATTTAATGTTAAATATAATTAGTTTTGCTAATTCTTTTTTATAATATGGTGAGAGGAGTGTTATTATGAGGAGAAAGAAATCTTTAAAAATAAAGGGATTTGTTAAAGTTTTTTTGGTTATTGTAGTTGTTATTTTGGTAATGTTTTTCTCACTTAATTATACGATTAATAATAATGATAGTTATTTAGTTAGTTTAGTTGATACAATAAATGATAATTATAATATTGATGGTAATATTAGTAGTGTTAATGTATATGGGGGGTATTATATTGTTTTGACTGATAGTAAGGTTTTGGTTCTTAATAGGGAATATGAGAATGTTTTTGAGGAGAGTGTTTCTGAGTTAAGTGATAATATAAATAATTATGATTTAGTTTATAGGACTAATAAGCTTATGTATGAAGATACTGTTATTGATGATGGGACTTTGATATATAATTATTATGATGCTTATAGTTATGAGTATGTTAGTTCTATTGAGCTTGAATAGGGTGGTATGATGGATAGTAAGGTTATTGATATTTTAAGGGAGAGGCCTATTGTTATTCCTAGGGTTTTATTTAATAATTATAAGAGGTTAAATATTACTGAGGAAGAGTTAGTGGTATTGATTTTTATTATTGATAGTGGGGATAAGATTATATATAATCCTGAGTTATTTGTTAGTGGTTTAGGTATGGATAAGTATAGGGCTATGCAACTTATTAATGATTTGACTATGAAGAATATAATTGATGTTAAGGTTGAGACAAATGATGCTGGTAAGATGGAAGAGTATATTTATGTTGATTTAGTTTATTCTAAGTTATTTAATTTATTATTAGATAGTGATATAGATGATAAAAATGAGGATAATATAGAGATATTTACTGTGTTTGAGCAAGAGTTAGGTAGGACTATTTCTCCTATGGAAGTGGAGAAAATTAGAGAATGGCTTAATGATGGTATTAGTGAGGATCTTATAAAGGAAGCTTTAAGAGAAGCTGTATATAAAAATGCTAGGAGTATTAATTATATTAATAGTATTTTATATAGTTGGAAGCAAAAAGGGATAAAAACATTACAAGAAGCTAGGCAGGAAAAACAGAAGTTTAGAAATTCTAAAAAAGCGGTTGAACAGGTGTTTGATTATAATTGGTTGGAGGATGAATAGGATATGAGTGGTAATGTTAAAATGATATTTGATTATTTAGATGAGTTGTTTCCTAATGCTTATTGTGAATTAGAGTATTCTAAGGATTATGAATTGTTAATTGCTATTGTTTTAAGTGCTCAAACTACGGATAAAAAGGTTAATAAAGTTACAAGGGTTCTTTTTAAAAAATACCCTACTATTTATGAGTTGGTTAATGCAGATGTAAGGGATATAGAAGATATTATAAGGGAGATTGGTACTTATAAAAAGAAGAGTGTGTTTGTTAAAGAGATTGCTACTAGGTTAGTTAAAGATTGTGATGGGGTTGTGCCTAATGATGTTAATTATTTACTTTCTTTACCTGGTGTTGGGAGAAAAACTGTTAATGTTTTTTTAGCGGAATTTTATAAAGTTCCTGCTATAGCGGTTGATACGCATGTTAATAGGGTAAGTAAGAGGCTTAAGTTAGCGGGTGTTAATGATGATGTGGTGGATGTAGAGAGAAAGTTAATGAAGAAGATTCCTAAGGATAGGTGGATAAAGGCTCATCATCAGTTAATTTTTTTTGGGAGATATTTTTGTAAAGCACAAAATCCTAATTGTGGGGAATGTAAATTGATTAATATATGCATATATAATAAAAGTAAAGAGACTAGTAGAGTTTGTAGCTAGTCTCTTTTACTATATATGCAACCGCAATAGTTTTGTCTATATAGGTTATATTCTTTAGATAGTTCTATTGATCTTTTGTAGCCATTATTCTTTTTAAAGTCTGAGTAAAGCCATTTTATGTTATATTTTTTAGATAGTTCTTCTCCGATACTGTTAATTAGAGCAGAATTTTTGTATGGACTTACAGTTAGGGTTGTTCCAAAGTAATCATAGTTATTTTCTTTAGATTTTTTGGCGGTGTATTCTAATCTTAGGTTAAAGCATATAGTGCATCTTGCTCCTTTTTCTGGTTCTTGTTCTAAGCCTTTGATTTGTTCTTCATAGAGGTTATTATTGTAGTCGCAGTCTAGGATATTTATTTTATTTTTTGTGGGTATTGTGTTTATTAGTTTTATTTGTTCTTTTTTTCTTTTTAAGTATTCTTCATATGGGCTTATGTTAGGGTTATAATATAGTATAGTTATATTGAAGTAATTGGTTAGGTATTCTATTACATAGCTAGAGCAAGGGGCACAACAGGAGTGTAATAGTATGTTGGGTACTATATTATTATTTTTAATTAATTCTAGTTCTTTTTTTAATATT
>CASEAD010000183.1 GCA_949285775.1 uncultured bacterium | reverse complement strand
TGATAGCTTTGTTGTTAGTGTAGAATCTAAAAATAGACATGTTATTCCTTTAGTAAGATATCAAAATACAATTGTTAGATTAGATGAAATTTCTTTAATAGTTAAACAGTTATTAGAAGAATTTAAAAATTATAAAGATACGGAATATTGTTATATAAAAAGGATTAAGAAAAGTATATAAAATAAGTAAAAAAACAGTAAAATTATATTGTATTTATTGCAATATAATTTTATTTTTGCTATTATAAAAATTGAGGTGATAGAATGGAAAAATATGTTTATTCCTTTAGTGAAGGAAATAAGGATATGCGTAATCTATTAGGAGGAAAGGGTGCTAATTTAGCAGAAATGAAGTCAATTGGATTACCAGTTCCTAATGGTTTTACGGTTACAACTGAAGCTTGTAATAAATATTATGATGATGGTAAAGTTATAAGCGAAGAAGTAAAAAAACAAATATTCGAAAAGTTGGATGAATTAGAAAAAATATCCGGTAAAAAAATGGGGGATTTAAAAAATCCATTACTTGTATCAGTAAGAAGTGGTGCAAGAGCATCAATGCCTGGTATGATGGATACTGTTTTAAATTTAGGTCTTAATGATGAAGTAGCTAAAAATTTTGCTGAAGCAAATAAAAATAAAAGATTTGCATATGATTCTTATAGAAGATTTATTATGATGTTTGCAGATGTTGTAAAGGGATATTCTAAAAGTTCATTTGAAAGAGTATTAGATGAGTTCAAAGAAAGTAAAAATGCTAAATTTGATACTGATTTAGATGCTGAAGATATGTATGAAATTGCAATGAAATTTAAGAATATTTATAAAGAATTGTCAGGAGAAGAATTTCCACAAGATCCTAAAGTACAGTTAATTGAAGCAGTTACTGCAGTATTTAGATCTTGGAATAATGAAAGAGCAATCATATATAGAAGAATGAATGATATTCCTAGTTCTTGGGGTACTGCTGTTAATGTTCAAGAGATGGTATATGGTAATAAAGGAAATGACTGTGGAACTGGTGTTGCATTTACAAGAAATCCTGCTACTGGTGAGAAGAAGTTATATGGAGAATATTTGATGAATGCTCAAGGTGAAGACGTAGTAGCGGGTGTTAGAACTCCCCAATCTATTGATACTTTAAAAGAAGTTATGCCTGAGGCATATAATGAATTTGTTAAAGTATGTAATATTCTTGAAAATCACTATAAAGATATGCAGGATATGGAATTTACTATTGAAAATGGTAAACTATTTATGCTACAAACAAGAAATGGTAAGAGAACAGCAGCCGCTGCAATTAAGATTGCTGTTGATATGGTAGAAGAAGGAATGCTTACTAAGGAAGAAGCAATAATGAAAGTTGAACCAAAACAACTTGATCAATTATTACACCCAACTTTTGATGATGCAAGTTTAAAGAGTGCTAAAGTTATCGCTAAAGGTTTAGCAGCATCTCCAGGTGCAGGAACCGGAAAAATATACTTTACTGCTGAGGATGTAAGCGCTGCAAAAGCAAGAGGGGAAGAAACTTTATTAGTTAGACTAGAAACTTCACCTGAAGATATTCAAGGCATGAATGACGCTAATGGTATATTAACAATACGTGGTGGAATGACATCACATGCTGCTGTAGTTGCTCGTGGAATGGGTAGATGTTGTGTTTCTGGATGTGGTGAACTAAGAATTGATGAAGAGAAGAAAGAGTTAACTGCACCTGATGGAACTGTTTATAAAGAAGGAGACTATATGTCTATTGATGGTTCTACAGGTTGTGTATATGGAGAAGAAATTAAGACTAAAGAGCCTGAAATAAGTGGAGATTTCCAAAAATTTATGAGTTGGGCTGATAGTATTAGAAAATTAAAAATTAGAACTAACGCTGATACTCCAAGAGATGCTCTTCAAGCAAGAAAATTTGGAGCAGAAGGAATTGGTTTATGTCGTACAGAACATATGTTCTTTGAAACAGATAGAATATTTAACTTCAGAAAAATGATCGCCGCAGAAACTTTAGAGCAAAGAGAAGAAGCTTTAAAAAAAATCTTACCTTATCAAAGAGATGATTTTGAAAAATTATTTGAATCTATGGAGGGAGACCCTGTTGTTATAAGATATCTTGATCCACCTCTACATGAGTTTTTACCACATACTGACGAAGAAATTAAACCACTTGCTGAGAGTTTAGGTATGTCATTTGAGGCATTAAAAGCCAGAGTAGATTCTCTAAAAGAATTTAATCCAATGATGGGTCATAGAGGATGTAGACTTGCTATTACATATCCAGAAATAGCTGCTATGCAAACAAGGGCAGTTATAGAAGCTGCGATTAATGTTAATAAAAAAGGTATGAATGTTGTACCTGAGATAATGATTCCTTTAGTAGGAGATGTTGAAGAACTAAAATATGTTAAAAATGTTGTTTGCAAGGAAGCAGATAAAATACTTAAAGAAAACAATGTTGATATGAAATATTATGTTGGTACAATGATAGAAATACCAAGAGCTGCCCTTACTGCTGACGAAATAGCACAGGAAGCTGAATTCTTTAGTTTCGGTACCAATGATTTAACACAAATGACTTATGGATTTTCAAGAGATGACGCCGGTAAGTTCTTAAAAGATTACTATGATAAGAATATTTTCGAATCTGATCCATTTGCTAAGATTGACCAAAAAGGTGTAGGACAATTAATAAAAATAGCCGTAGAAAAAGCTAAAAAGGTAAAACCAAATATCAGTTTAGGTATATGTGGTGAACATGGAGGCGAGGCTAGTTCAATTGAATTTTGTCACAGAACTGGACTAAATTATGTATCATGCAGTCCATACAGAGTACCACTTGCAAGATTAGCAGCAGCACAAGCCCAGGTAAAAAATAGTTGATAGTTTAAAAAAAACAATAATTCTTCCTTTAATAATAGCACTGCAACGGCAAAATTAACTATAAGTATTGACAAAATATAAAATCTATGCTATAATTTAACCATAACTTGGTTGAATTAGTATTGAAGGGGGAATTTTTATGAAAAATTCTTATGTTATTGAATATTTAAATGAAAATGAATTTAGAAAAAAAGAGAGAGCTGTTAAAAAATATAATATGCTTGCGTATAAGAAGTTAATTTTTGAATTCTATTCAGACTTCAGAGAAGGAAAATTTGACGGTGTGGTAGTATCAAAAAATACAAAAGATGGTATTACCAAATATGAGTTAAAATTACCAACTGATGCAATGTTTTCTAAGGTTTATGAGGATATCGTATTACATTATTCTGTATATGAAAATCAAAAAATCGTTATGTTAAATACCATAACACCAGAAGATATTTTAACTGAAGGCCATCAAAAAGAATTACAAACATATAAGGGAGTACCAATATCTAAATCGCATTCCGAGAAAGATATGTTTAAAATTAACTTATTAAATATGATAGGAAAAGATGGCTTGCTTTAGTAAGTCATCTATTTTTATGTAACATTTTTAAGTAACAAAATATAATATAATAGGAAGAGTGAGTGCTTTGAATAAAATTTATAGTGACGAGAAATATATTGATCTAGTCTGTGATATTTTAGATAATAAAGATTTTAATAAATTAAAAGAAAATAAACATCACGGTTTAAATAGGTATGAACATTCAGTTAAAGTTTCGTATTATTCATATAAATTAGCGAAATCACTAAAATTAAATTATAAAGAGACTGCTAGAGCAGGATTATTACATGACTTTTTTAATGATACAGACTTAACAGGAAAGAAAAGAAAATTAAGCGCATTCTATCATCCATATAAATCATTAGAAAATTCTACTAAAACATTCTATGTATCGGAGATGGAACAGGATATAATTATTTCACATATGTTTCCACTAATTCCGCACAAGATACCTAAATATGCAGAAAGTTGGTTAGTAAGTACAGTTGATAAATTAGTTGCAATATATGAAATGGGTTATTCTTATAGCAGATTATTAAGCTATAGACTACCAAACTTATATATACTGTTATTATTAATTAGTAAACATACAATTCTTTAGTTGTATGTTTTAATTTGACTAAAACAAAGTAATATTATATAATTAAAGCAACCGTATATTTGATTAACAATTTAATTTAGGAGGGCTATAATGAACAAAATAATAGTAGTAACAGGACCAACAGGAGTAGGAAAAACTAAAATGTCAATTGAACTTGCAAAAAAATATAATGGTGAGATTATAAATGCTGACGCTATGCAAATATATAAATATTTAAATATTGGTACTGCTAAAATAAAAGAAGAAGAAAAGGAAGGTATTATACATCACTTGATAGATTATAAAGATATAGATGAAGATTATTCTATATATGATTATCAAAGAGATGGTAGAATTATAATTAATGATATTATAAAAAGAGGTATGACTCCTATTGTAGTAGGTGGTACTGGTTTATATATAAAGGCTTTGTTATATGATTATGAATTAAAAAAACACAATAATAAAGAAGAATATAATGAATATAGTACAGAAGAATTATATAAAATATTAATTAATATGGATAATAAATGTATTGATGTAATAGATAAAAATAATAGAAGAAGAATAATAAGCGCTATTAACTATTATAAACAAAATAATAAATCTATTACTTTAAATAAAACAGACAAATTATTATATGATACCATTTTTATAGGACTTACTACAGATAGAGAAAATTTATATAATATTATAAACAAAAGAGTAGATACTATGGTTAATGAAGGACTTATAGATGAAGTAAAATCTTTTTATGATAGAAATATTTATACCAAACCATTAATAGGCGGTATCGGGTATAAAGAACTATATAAATATTTTGCTGGACATATTAGTTTAGAAAAAGCCTTAGATGAAATAAAGAAAAATTCTAGGCATTACGCTAAGAGACAATATACATTCTTTAATCATCAATTACAAGTAAAATGGTTTAATACTGACTATAATAATTTTAATAATACTATAAACGAAGTATGCAATTATATAGATAATAATTTATAGATAGAAGGAGAAGAAAAATGAAGACTGTTGTAATAGGAATGAGTGGAGGAGTAGATAGTTCAGTAGCAGCATTATTATTAAAGAATAAAGGATATAACGTTATTGGATTATTTATGAGAAATTGGGATAGTACTATAAATAATGATTATTTAGGTAATCCAGATATAAATAATGATATATGTCCACAAGAAGTGGATTATAATGATGCTAAAGAAGTATGTAACAAATTAAATATCCCTTTATATAGAGTAGATTTTGTAAAAGAGTATTGGGATTTTGTCTTTACATATTTTCTAGATGAATTAAAACAAGGAAGGACTCCTAATCCAGATGTAATGTGTAATAAATATATTAAATTCGATTTATTTATAAAAGAAGCTGAAAAATTAGGAGCTGATTATATTGCTACAGGACATTATGCTAGAATAATAGATGGAAAATTGTCTCGAGCAGTAGATAATAATAAAGATCAGTCTTATTTCTTAGCATATGTAGATAAAGATAAATTTAAAAATGTAATATTTCCTTTAGGAGAACTAACTAAGCCTGAAGTAAGAAAAATTGCAATAGAGAATAATTTAGTAACTGCCAAAAAGAAGGATTCTACTGGTATTTGTTTTATAGGAGAAAGAAACTTTACTAAATTCCTAGAAAATTATTTACCAAATATACCAGGCAAAATTGTTAATATTGATACCAATGAAGTTATGGGGGAACATATTGGTCTTATGTATTATACTTTAGGTCAAAGAAAAGGACTTAATTTAGGAGGAAATAAAGAAAAACATTATGTCGCTAAGAAGGATTTAGAAAATAATATTTTATATGTTGCTACTGGAGATGAAAATGAATATTTATATAGTAAATGTGCTATTATAGAAAACTTTAATTATTTAATTGATGATAGATATGAAGAATGTACTTGTAAGTTTAGATATAGACAGAAAGATATTAATTGTAAAGTTAAATATTTAGATAATAATATGATAGAACTTACTTATGAAGGTGCTAAAGCTGTTACTCCTGGTCAATTTTGTGTTCTATACAAAGAAGATACTGCTATAGGTGGCGGTATTATTAAAGAAGTATTTAAATAGTACTTAAAAAATAATAGAGAAGTTTGTTTCTCTATTATTTTTTAGGTATTTATATTTCTATTCATCCGTTGTGTCTTCATCTATTATTTCTTTAATTTTATTATATTGTTCTTGAATGTTATTTATACAGTG
>CASEAD010000182.1 GCA_949285775.1 uncultured bacterium | reverse complement strand
TTATCATCAATCTTCTTCTCTATATCCTTAGAAATAACACTATTATCATATTTACCATCAAAATAATCAACAACATCTCTAACAAATTCTTCCCCATATTTATCTTTTAACTCATTAATAAAACTACCATTTTTAATAGACCCCTTTAAAATCTCATATCCATTAACCTCTATCAAATCACTCACCCTCTTCACTATTAACTTTAATCAAATAATCTTCCACTATCTTAAGCTCCTCTTCATCTTCAATAGTCTCTAAATTATAACTAGTATCACTCTCATTTAAAATAGATATAAACATATCATCATTATCACTATTAGCCAAAGAATAAACAATATACTTCTTATTAGTATCACTAATCTCTATAATATCTAATACCAATATATCAACATAATTTCCCCCCATAATCTTAACCTTCAAAATATTATCACTCATATAACACCTCTTTATCCTGATCAAATTATATCATTAACTAAAACTTTAGTCAAATAAAAAGAATAGCTATAAACTATTCCAAATAATCTATAAAATCATTTACTATTTTATAAACTTTAGTCATTGGATTCCTTTTAGAGCAATTAGGACTTTTATTAATATTTTCCATATATCTACAATTAATAATTGCATCTTTAATATTTCCATTCCTTGTAACCTTATCAAATATCTTTAAATCATTTTTGTTATATTTTCCCAATGAATTTTTCCTAAATTCTTTATCTAATTCACTTAAAACTTCATCTTTTGTTATATATCTTGATATTTTTTTAAAATGAGACAGTAACCATAATTCAAAGTTAGGATTTGACCAACAAGATTCATATTCACAATTATTTATTGCATTATCAAATTGTTCATCTTTGTAATCATCCTTATCAAAAACCACCCAAACTTTCCCATACATTTTATTAGAATGATTTACAAACTTTTTAGCATAATTAATTAAGTCATTCGTATTTCTACCCGTTCCTTTAATTTCAATTTTTGGAATTAGCACATCTATTCTACTTCCATATTTTTTATTAATAACTTCTTTTAAACCATTAAAATAATTAGGTTCCGTCTTCTTTCCTTCGCACACTATTAAATAATTACATGGCGCTAATCTTCTGCTACTTAATCTTTCTTTTTTTAATCTTGAATTGTTAGTCATTATTTATACTAAAATCCTTTAATATAGGAATAGCACCATATCTTCCTGTTAAATAATTCTTATTATAAGTAGCATCATTTCTAACTTTCCTATTAATGTTATTTTCTTCATCCTTATCTAATATATAATCTGACAAAGCATATAATTCAGATTCCCCATTTTCATTTTTTTCTGTAAACCATATTTCATCTCTTCTAAAAGTTTCTTTATTCAAATTAACCGTATCATGCGTAGAATATATCAATTGTCCATTTCCAACATTAGTTTCACTATTATGAAATAAATTAATTATATATCTAGTTAATAGTGGATGTAACTTAGCATCCAATTCATCTATAAACAACACATCTCCTTTTTTAAGGGCATTCATAAAAAAATCAAACAAATGAAACATTTTTCTTGTTCCGTTAGACTCTAATTGTATTGGTAATTCTTTTAAATCATTATTATCTTTTTTATGAACCAATTCAATCTTAACTGTTCCATCATTATCAGGTAAATCAGCAATAGAATTTGGTGTTGTTTTAATATCTTCTATTCCCGGATCAAAAGTTCTAATGAATTTTAATAATTCATTTTTATATTTTTTATCTTGAATCAGTTTAATAGATATTCTATTACTTATATAATCCTCATATTTTGGATTTCCTAAATCCAAATATTTTGCATTAACAAACCATTTAAACACTATATTAAAATCTTCACTGTCTTTATTAATCTTACTATACACATTTAAAAATAAAGAATTATCATCAATATTAATTTTTTTGGAAATTATGTTATCAGATTGCATTTTAACATTACTTTTATTTCTTTCAAATATCGGTTGCCACTTCTTAGTTTTTTTTATATATAACCATTCAGAAACAAATTTTTTATTTAACACCTCAAATCCATACCTATATATTTTATTATTAATCGCTAATAATTCTACTTCTAAAGAAATAGGCTTATCATTAATCATGAAACTATATAAATTGTCTTCGTATGAATTATAACTAGAATCATCACTTATTAAAATCTTTCTTTTCATATATTCAAAAGCTTGTAATACATTAGTTTTTCCACTTGCATTAGCACCATATATCGCAGCTACTTTCAAAATGTTTTCACCATCTTTTTTCACAACATTATATTCATGTTCTTTTAAACTAGTTGCCTCCATATCTAATACACACTCATTTTTAAATGATTTAAAATTTTGAAAACTAAACCTAATTAACATATATATTCCACCTCCAACATTATTATACTCTTTTTTAACCATAAATACAATATTTTTGAGATTTTTTCTCAAATTAACTATTACTACATTTCAAATATATATTACATAAAATAAGAATAATTTATCATTTTTCCACTAAAATAATAATGGTGATACTTATGAATCTAAAAAAAATAAAAATTATTAGCGCTATTACAATATTTCTATTAAGTGCCTTATTTCATTTCATATATGAATGGATACCTAATACACTAACAAGCTTATTCTTTCCAGTAAACGAAAGTATATGGGAACATAACAAAATAATAGTAGGCTCCTTCTTAATTATCGCTATTATTGAAAAAATATACTATAAAAACAAAAAAAATACTATCTTCTCAGAATCTATTTCTGCTATCATATGCTCTTTACTTGTCATGATAATATTCACTCCAATATATTTATACATATTAAAAACTAACGATAACATGATTATTACCTTTATTATATTTATATTTGCAATTATTGTAAGTCAAATAGCATCATATTACCTATTAAAAAAAGAATATAATCCTAAACTAGAAAAAATAGGTATAACCATATTCATAATATTTATATTAATCAATATTATATTTACCTACTATCAGCCAAAATTACCACTATTTTATGACTACACCCATAAAACTTATGGAATATAGAACAAAGGTTAAATAATTAATTATTTAACTACTTTACCTCGCAGTAAAGTGTTTCTGCTTCATAGACTCAGTAACCAGAATTCTTCACAGACTTAAAATCCGATAGTTGCTACCGTACTCATTTTTAGCTTAAAGAAACTTTGTTCGTTCTATATATTAACAAATTATCTTCTTCATATGTAACTTCAATCCTTCAAACATAATATTAATACTTGCATTTATAACACTACCATTAATATTAATTAACCACCCTATACTAAAGTACAAGGTTTACTTAAGGACTAAAAGTCCATGGATTTATACCAGTGGCTACCATATTAAATAAATTCTTGTCATCTAAGACTCTTTCTAGTAATTCCATACTCGTTCTTTCCTTTCTAATTTCAACATTAGTCATTTATCTTTTAAGATTTTATACATAGAAATACGTTCCCTTTATTTACCTTTTATTTATTCTGATTTATGGCTAACGTAATCTTAGTGCACTTAAACACTATAAATTGTTCAGTCCTTCCTAATACTTCTATTAGTACTATGACCTCTGCTGACTTCTTACGATAAACCTTTTTCGACCGACTCTTCTCTTCTTAACTATTAGTGTTTTAAACCTCTAGTGCTTATTCGTTCGTAAGACCTCCCGTGGTAAGACATATAATTTTCCTCGTTTGCTCACTTGATTTACTATATAAGGTTACGTGTACCTTTTGGACTTCAGTTTGCTTTGTAACCTTATCCGCTTTATAGCCTTAGTATCAAGTTTCTGTTCGTTGAGCCACGATTTTGTTTCACACTTCCTTTAGCCCTAACATCACTGTTAATGCGTT
>CASEAD010000181.1 GCA_949285775.1 uncultured bacterium | reverse complement strand
CAACTATTTTAAATACATAATTAGAGTATTCATCTATAATAATCTCTATATTGAAATTTATATTACTGTTCAAATTGATACCTCCCTATTGAATCGATTCATTATATAGACGCTGATTATAAGAAAAAGGTTACAAAAAAATTAGATTATGAAGCAATATAATCTAATCGATAAATTGTAATTTATTATTTGTTTAATGTTTTTTTATGCCAAGTCTTTTTGCCACATTTTGGACATGTCATATTTCTTGTTCTCCAAAAGTGGGGAGCCATTAATACACTTTTATAAGTTGGAACATATTTATAATGGCAATTATCACATTCGTAATAACCGGCAATTTGTTCTATTTTAATTGAGTAATAAATACCAATAACAAAAGGTATAACTCCTATCAAGATTAAGGCTATTCTTGACCAATTAGGTATACTAGCAAATGAGGCTATAAATACGCAAGTAAGTAATATAATTGATACAGTTACACCGATAAATATTTCCATTGATAATAATTCTTTATCTCTTTGTTCTTTGATTTTTGTCATTGCAAGTAAATTTTCTTCTAGTTTTTTTTCATTATCTTTCATATCTACAACTTCACCACTAAATAAATCATTAATGGTAATATTAAGTATTTTACAAAGTTCGGGCATTATACTAGCATCTGGAAGGCTTATTCCATTTTCCCATTTAGAAATTGATCTGTCAGTTATATTTAGTATTTCTGCTAATTTTTGTTGTGTTAATTTTTTTTCTTTTCTTTTAGAACTTATAAATTTACCAATCTTGATTTGATCCATATAGTTTTCTCCTTTCTTGTCTTAATTGTATAATAAGATATAGAAATATTACACGAACTAGAAGTTGAGATTAATAAATTCTTGTTTAGGTAATATATAATATTTTTTCATACTCTCTCCTTTTTTAATTACTACTTATTTAATAAAACTGGATACTACTTATGAAAAGCAAGCTATATTATTAAAAATAAAGATAAATATATATGAGGCAAAGTACTAAACTATATATAAATAATTTAAAGTTCTATTTTTTCTTATAATAACTTATTACTAATTATTGCTATTTTTGTTTTTCTTAATTAAAGAACCTATTCCCATACCAATACACATACCAATACTTATTCCAAAACATATGCAGATAGGAATGTTATCAGTGAATGCTCCTATAATTACTCCTAGTGATGTTCCAATGCACATTCCTATAGATAGTCCCTCTAACATATAAGTAGTATAATCATCTATTTCTTTTACTTCTACTTTTTTAGTTTTCTTCTTTTTCATACTCTCTCCTTTTATACGATACAAGTTTATTATATTCTATAATTTTTGTCAAGGTTTATTATTTCTTTGATATTTTATATTTTCTCCATTATGTTATCCATTATAGAATATAGATATATGTTGATTTTTTTATTAGTAATACTACTTATATATTCTTTATATCCATTTAGTTGTTTTAGGTAATTATCATCTTTGATATTTTTTAATTTATAATCTATTATATCAATATAATCATCATATATACACATTAGATCTATTATACCGTGGTAAGTGGTATTATTATCATCATATATAAATTCATACTCATGATATATTTTAGCTTGTTTAATATTTTTCATTATATCTTGTTTTAATAAATTATTAACGGCATGTGCTCCAAAGCCATTATAATTATCTATATTGGAAATATCTATATATTCTAATACTTCATGTAGTTTTAGTCCTAGGTTAATATTATCTTTAATATTTTTGGTAATTAATTCATTACTTTTTTTAGAAAAACTCTTATTATCTATTATTTCATTGTCGATGCTAATTTCTTCTACTTTTAATTTAGTATTACATATATCTATAGAAGATTTATAATCAACTTTCTTTACTAAATCATAATCTTTAGTTAAGTTTAATTTATTTATATCTATATATGTGTAATAATTAGAAATAGAGTTATTAATAGAGTTTATTATATCTTGGAAGGATCTATATTTTATTCTTATATTATTATTTAATACTTTATTTAAACTACTATTGGATATATTTTCACTACTGGGTAGTAGCATTATCATTTTTTCTTTTGCTCTTGTTAGCGCGACATAGAATAGTCTTATCTTTTCACTTATTTCTTCTTTTAAGTAATCTTCTTTAAGTAGACTTTTATAGATAGTATTAGCGATTCCTTCATCAAAGTAAGGGGTTATTATTCCATATTCTTTATCATAGACTATTCTTTCTTTTATATCACTGGTATTAAATTTTTTATATAATCCACTGTAATAACAAATATGATATTCTAATCCTTTACTTTTATGGATAGTCATTATTTTAACGGAATTGCCTTTATTATTATTAATAGAATATTTTATTTCATATCCGTCATCAATAATACTTTGGAATATTTTACCAAATTCATAGATACTATAACCTAAATTAGAGAAGTTGTTACATATATCTAATAAATTATCTAATTTAATAATATTTCCTTGAATATTACCTATAGTAATTAATTTATTATAATAATCAAAAGTATCTATAATAGTAGTTAGTAATTGATGGGGGGATAAGTTATCTAAATTATTACTTATATTTAAGCATTTTTGATATAAGTCAGATTCTTTATAAGTATTGTTAGTAATATAGTCAAATATTAATTCATCTTCTTCTCTATATAAAAAGCTTCTTAAGATACTGGTAAAAAGATATTTAAATTCTTTATCATATGTTTTTTCTTTTATTTTAATTATTAAGTTTATTAGGTTTTTAATAACTAGTATATCACTGTCGTCATTCATTTTTTCATCTTTATATAATGTAAGAGGTATTTGCATATATTCAAATATTTTTTTATATAAATCAAAGTCTGTTGTTCTATCCATTAATATTACAAAGTCGTTATAACTAACAGGTTTTAATATAAGTTCATCTTTATCAAATATTTGGTAGTTATTATCTACTTTATTTTTTATATCATTAGCGATAATAAAGGCTTCTATTTCTTCTTTATTATAGGGAGTATCTTTAGTATATTCATAATTATATGCTTCAAAGTTGTTATTTTGGTTAGTGGTGCCTTTTTCAATATAGGTATTATTTCCAAAACTCATCTGATGAGATTCTATATAGTCAGCGCCTCCTATATCTATATCCATAATCATATTAAATATAATATTTATGTTATCTAATACTTCCATACGAGATCGAAAATTTTTATTAAGATCTATTTTTTCGCCATTTATATGTTTACTATAACTATCGTATTTATCTTTAAATATTTTAGGGTTAGCATTTCTAAATCTATATATTGATTGTTTTATGTCTCCTACCATATAAACATTATTATTTTCTATTAGGGATATAAATGTCTCTTGTAAGTCGTTAGTGTCTTGATATTCATCTATCATTATTTCTTTGAAGGTATTTTTTAATTCTTCTTTTATATTATCATTTTCTTTGACTACTTTTATTGCTAATAGGGCAATATCATTAAATTCAAAGGCGTCTTTATTTAATTTATAATTAAATACTTCGTTAGTAAATTCTTTTATTATTCTACATATTACATTAGTATAATCTTTAGTTTTTAAGATAGATTCTTTTATTTCATCAGTATTTTTATATACAGTTAAAGACTTTATTTCTTTAATTAATTTACTGATATTATCTTTTATCTTTTTAGCGTTTTCTTCTGTGCCTCTGGGGATAGTGGGCATTTTTATATTTAGATTAGTTACTATATCTTCATAAGTAGTAGAGTTTAATAATCCTTGTATGCTTTGAAATAATTTATTATAGTAATCACTATCAACTAAGTAAGATAATTCTTCTAGGTTATCTTTTATTTCGTTTATTTTATTTACAATTAGGTTAATATATTTATTGATATCATTATTTATTTTATCTATATTATAATATTTATCTATATATTCATCTAGATATTTTGTTTTATCGCTTAACATATCTAATTTATTAGATACCTGCATAATACTATCTCTTATTTCTTTATCGTCTTTAATACAAAAGTCTTGGATTAATTTTAAGAAGTTTTCATCTTTTTTTAAGTAGTAGGAATCAATTATTGTATCTAGTATTTCTTTCTTTTTTATTTCTATTAGAGATGAGTCTATTATTCCTATATTTGAAGAGACATTAAGTAAATAATGGTATTTTTTTACTATCATTAAGGCAAAACTATCGAAGGTTGTTATGTAAGAGGCATCTATTAAGTCTAATTCTTTAGCTAAGCTTGGTTCTTTAGATATTTTTTTTCTTATTCTTTCACGCATTTCTCCCGCTGCTGCTTTAGTAAATGTAAGTAGTAGCATTTCATTAATATGCATACCTTTTTTTAAGTTAGTTATTACTCTTTCACTTAAGACGGCTGTTTTACCTGATCCAGCGCCAGCGGATACGATAATGTTGTGTCCACTTTCATTTATAGCTTGTTCTTGTTCTTTAGTCCAACTTGGCATAGTTATTCCTCCTTATCTTCTAAAAATTCCATATTTTTATATTCTTTTAGGTTTACGATATCATTATTACTCATAAAGCATATATCTTTAAATTTACAAAATTCACAGCCGTAGTTATGCATACCTATTTTTTTGGGGTTAATATCAAATTCACAAGATAGTATTTTATCTATACTTTTATCAATAGTTTTATCAACAATATTTATTAGTTTATTCATTTTATCTTCACTTAATACTTTGGCGTAAGTGGAGAATCCTTTTTGGGTTGTTTTCATACTTTTTATTACTCTGCTATTAATATAACTTTTATCAAATTTACTTAATATGTTTATATCCTCATTAGAGTATCCTTGTAATTTTAAATTATTTCTTTTTAAATCTTCATAACTGTTAATATAATCTTTAACTATTTCATTATTAAGTATTTTTTGTAAGTAGAATCCGGCAAATTTTACATTGGTAATTTTATTAGTATTACTTGCTAAATATAAATATATTGGTAATTGCATTTCTATTCCATATATACTAGTATTTAGGTCTATTTTAGGATTCCCTGTTTTATAATCTATAATAGCAGCGATTGTTTGATTATCTTCTTCTTTATACATTAATTTATCAATGACTCCCATGAAGGTTATTTTTATATTTGTATTATTACTTTTATCTATAAATATTTTTTCTTCATATAGACTTTTATCTAGGCTACATTCTGTTAGTTGTAATTTAATGGTATCAATAATAAACTTTAATTCATTTTTTAATTTATCTAGAAAGAATCTTTCTTTAATATTAAATTCTCTATTTAATTCTTTTAAATATTTTTCGTATTCATAATCTATGTCAATATTACTTTTAAAGGATATTTCTAATATATGAT
>CASEAD010000180.1 GCA_949285775.1 uncultured bacterium | reverse complement strand
TTTACTTAATTAATTATAATGTTCTTTTACTTTATCGGGTAGATCATCATACTGCACTTCTTCCCAGGATTTAACTCCTCTTGTTATCATAATATCAAGTTTTAAATAAGCATCATCTTTTAATTCTCTACTTGTTTTAAAAGTAACTTCTTTAGAATCGCCTTTTTGATTATAAGCATTTAATGTATATTCAAATCTCATATCTTTAGAGTTTAATTGTTCTACTTTAGTGTTATCTATTCTGGTGTAATAAGTAGATTCTTGATAGAATAATAACCAAAATACTATAAAGAATATTACGATTACAAGTACAATACCAACACTAGCAAATATTTTATCTTTGATATTTTCCATCTTTTTTTCTCCTTTCATCTATGGTACTCAAATAAGTAATTTTAAATACTTTATCATAATATATTCTTCCGTTTTTTAGTAATAAGAATATATTTATTAAATAGAAAAATATAATAATCATAAAAGAGCCTAAATATACCCATATTGAAGATACGGCAGATAAATTTATATTATTAACTATTATCATTCCTAATTCTAATAGACAAATTGGTAACATAAAATAATAAAGATAATTAAATATGTTTTTTAAGATTAATCTAATAAATGTCAAATTAGAGAAGGTTACTTTTACATTTAAGAAGTTACTAGCGATTGTTTTACCATTCCAAAAATAAGGTATTATTGCATAATAGATTATAAAACAGCCAATTGTTAGATATAAAGATCTAGAGAATAATGATAATATAGTAGATAGACATAGATATACAAAACCATCTAGGAAAAATAATGTTATTCTTCTTAGTCCTGATACTCTTTTTCCATCTTCAATAGTTTCTTCATCTATTTCATCTCTTGTTGGTAAGAAATGGTCTAATATTCCCATTATAAAGTAACCAATTATTCCACCCAAGGTATTTGTTATTAGATCATCAATATCACAAAGCCTATATGGTCTTGGATATATTCCATAAAGTCCTGTTACTTGTGTAAATTCAAAGAAGAGTGAAAGAAGTAAAGTTAAGATAAAAGTCTTTTTAAAATTGCATTTATAATAATATCTTAAATACATTCCAAAGGGTATAGTCATAACAACATTAAAAACAAAAGTATAAACACTTGGATGGGATAATGTAGATATATATGTAGAGGGGTCTAATATATTAAAATTAGTTTCTCTAGCTATATCTTTGATGAAAGAAAATGGTATTAGCTGCATTGTTTTACCAGTCATATTTAGAGTTTCTTCTCTACTTGGAAGTGGAAGTATTACTAGAAAATACATTGTAATTAGATAAAGTATAAATGAATAAATTATTAGAACTCTAAATTTATTTATAGAACCATATTTATGATATTGATGTAGTATAAAAGGAATAGTAAATAAAAATGCTATAATTGGAAATATAATTACTGCTGTTTTTATTGTTTCTAAATAGCTCATATTTAGTAAGGAGATTAGTAAAATACTGTTCCTTTTTTCTTATATTCACTATTGTGATAATAACTAAAATTTAATGCTAATAACATTTTTATCTCTCCTTTATAATATTTTTACTACATAAATAAGTAATTAGGAAATATCCACCGTAGATAAATACGATAATTCCAGCTGTCATAATAATAGATTTAATTAATTCTTCTTTACCAAAAGTTTCTAAAAGATATGAACAAAATTTAATTCCAAATATAGAATGTACTATTGCTAAAACAAGTGGGAATAAGAAGAATATACCTATTTGTCTAAATAATGCTTTATTAAGCATTTTTTCATCTGTTCCAATCTTTCTTAACATATTGAATCTTTCTTTATTATCTGTAGATTCTGATAATTCTTTTAATGCTAATATTGCGGCACTGGCAATCAAGAAGATAATACCTAAATATAGGCCAATAAATGTAATCATTGCTCCAAGTCCAATGCTACCTTCATATAAAGATATTTTTGTACTAGCTTCTATATCTGTATTTGGAGCATAAGGACTATTCCCTGTTGCAATAATCATATCTTCTATTTCTTCTTTTTCTTCTTCTGTATCGGCATTATAATTAGCAATTAATATTCCACTTTCTCTTGGCATATTATCAAGAACATTATCTGGTACAACAAATATTCCGGTATTTATATGGCTACTTGTCATATAAATAAATCCATTTACACATTCATTATATTTTGGTGTTAAAGTAATACCATTTATAGTG
>CASEAD010000179.1 GCA_949285775.1 uncultured bacterium | reverse complement strand
TTTAAATTTTCTATAACATACTCCGGAAGACTAGGTAAAGTTAAAAATAAATAACTATAATTACTAAAATACATAATTAATTCAGATGAATCCCCCATAGAATAATACCCAACTGCCATATTATCATTAACCTTCATAGTTCCCTTAAAAAACTTAAGCAAATTCTTATTAGCATTATAAGCCTTCTTTAAATATTCACAAGCCTTTTTATCATTACCTAACCTATAATATAAAACAAACATAGGAAATAACATTGAAAAAGAATTTTCAGAATACTTCTTACGTAAACTTAACATACTCTTCTCATCTTCTAAACAAGCATATATAGCCATTAACATATATCTAATACCAGTATTATCATGTTCATTTAACCTAAGTACCTCCATACATACCTTCTTAGCCAAATTAAGCTTTCCATCTTCAAAATAATACCTAGCCTTATCATATAAACCTCTTATATAAGGCCTAGTCTCAAATATACCATAAAAATTCCCAATACTATCCTTATCAAAAAATCCTTCTTTCCTTAACCTATCTTCCTCAAACTTTAAACCCTCATCTAATAATTTCATTCTCTTACCAGAATTTTCTTCCAAATCAACTTGAAACAATATTGCATCAAAACAAGCAGAACACAACTTATAAGCATCCTTAGCATACTTTAAAGCCTGCTTCTTACTCTTAGCATTATGAGCTTTCTCTAGCAAATCATAAGCATCATCTAAAGGAGTATTCTCATACTCTATCTCATCATTATTATATTTCATTATAAATTCCTGCAACTTCTTATTAGCCTCATCTATATCTTTAATATCCCCATTCTTTTCCATAAACTCTTTTAACATATTATTTAACTTATTATTCATTAAAGTACTCCTTCCATACCTAAATTATACACTATCACATCACTTTTATCAATAACTAGCATTACAAATTCCTAACCTTCTATTTTATTTATATCATCTATATATTTATAATCAAGTACATTATCTTTAGAAATTGCCGATTTATTAGTTTCCTTTTCATATAAATCCCTAGCCCCCTTAGCAACACTGCCACCTCTTTTAGCAACACTCAGATTTTCTTTTAACCCTTGTGGTTGTTCAGATTTAGCAATATCCCTAGTTGCAATCTCCCCTAAATCAGTAAGAAGAACCTCTATATCAGTCATATTATCTCTTAAAGATTCTTTTCTAAGGCCTTTATATTCTTTATATTCACTTGCTTTCATCCCAGACCAACCCTTATATATCTCATTAGTAAGCATAGCATATTCAAATGGTTTTTCTATACCACCCTTTTTCCAAATATCAATTAATTTAAATCTATCTACTATTCCCATAAGCCTTGCTTTAATCCATTCATCACTATAACCTTTATTACGATAATAATTTACAGCACGATTAATTGCAATTTCTGGATCAAACACCTCATCAATTCTTTCACTTCCTAAGTTTGCCAACCATACCTTAAAAGGCTCTGCTTTAGGACTAGGTACTGATTCAATTAATCTAAGTATTCCCTTTGTATCTAAAGTATCAGTATTATAATATTTTCCATCTCTTTTTGACTTCATTTTAAGTTGCACGATTTTTTCGTGCAACTGACTTCCTTCTTTTTTTAACTTCCTTTTTAAATCACTCCAATAATTTCTAGGAGTATTAGCATTAGTTAGTACACTTATAACATCAACCACACTAAAATAATATTCTTCTTTTTCACTATTCCAAACACTTCTTATCTCCTTATCCTCAAATAAATTTGATATTGTTTTTAACTTATTATCTTTCACTTTACACCATCCTTGTACAATAAAATATATCCTCTACTTATATTATTCTACAAAAACTTTAAAATTCCTTCTTAATTTATACAAATTATTTACTTTTTTCTAATGCTCTATACTCCTTTAATAATCTCTTAGCCTTCTCCACTAAACTTTCTTCTTTAACTTTAACTATTCCTAATATACTCTCTAACTTATTAATTAAATAACTATTATTATTTTCATATGCAATACTTAATGCAGTCTCATCTA
>CASEAD010000178.1 GCA_949285775.1 uncultured bacterium | reverse complement strand
TTATAAGGATTTAGATTAAACTGCCCCCCCCCGTTAACTTTTAAGTAATTTAGCATAATATCACTCCTTCTATTTCTATAACAATTATAACCTAATTCTATCAAAAAAGAAATAGCCTTATTAAAACTATTTTATCTTTCTTTTAACTCGCCTATATAAATCATTATTTATATCCTCTATATTTTTTATACCATTACTATCATAACAATTAATGATATCAAAATTATATATATTTGCAAGCTCTAAATAAGCCTCTTCTCCCCTACGCATATAATTCTCATTACTCTCAGCACTATCTAATTCTTCATCTCTCTTCATCTTTAATTCATAAGAATATTTATATGGTAAATATAACAAATAAATTTCATCTGGACGAGGCAACTCATTAATATCATACTCTAATAATTCTATTTTCTTATATATCTTAAGTCTTTCTTCTTTATTATCTATCAATCCCCCTCTATGTGCCATGTTAGATGTTACATACCTATCTAAAATAACAATATCATTATTATTAAGTAACTCTAATAACTTAGGTAAATTATATCTCCTATCAGCAACATAAAAATCACAGGCAACTATTGGATCAATATTTCCTCCCCCTTCTTTAAAGAAACTAACTTCTTCTTTAAGATATTTCCTACACATATCAGGCTTTCCCAATAAACATGCCCCAATAATTCTTCCAGTAGGACTATCATATACAGGAAAAGACATAGTACCAACCTTATAACCATCCTTAATCAATTTACTTACTAATAACTTAGTTTGCGTCTCCTTACCAGAACAATCAGTACCTTCAATAACTATTAACTTACCACACATATATTATCACCCTTAATTACTTAACTTTTCCTTATCCTCATTAATTAACTTCTTAATCTTACCACAAGACTTCTTACCTTCATTACAACGTCTATATACTTCACAACTAGGCCCCAAAATACTACTAAAATAAAACGATCTATCCCTTACCAAATTAACCATCTCATTAGCAATATTTCTTATTTCCCATTGTGCCCTATTACAACATCTTAAACTAGCAAAATGTTCTAAAGAAGCCCCATCTATATTACAAATAACATTTACCATATTACCAGATAAATGAAAATATATTAAATCCTCATCCCTTACCCCCAAATTCTTAAACCAACGATATATACCTTCATTCTCCATAAATATCTCTCTATATCTTAAATCATATCCCTTCTCCATAAAAGAATCAGGTATCAATAAATCAAGAGTACGATGCCTAGTTAAATGCGTAAGAGATGCATACGTAATAGGAATCTGATATCTAAAATTAACTTGCTTTAATTCTTCCTTGTTAATATTTATTAACCTTATTAATTTATTCTTCAATTCCATATCATCAATAACCTTATCATAATAGATCTTACTAGCCTTATCATAATCACATCCATATACCCTCATAATTGCAGATATAAAAATACTACCATCTACATCTACAGGACAAGATAACATCTTAGGTTTATCTATAATTCTAGAATATTCATCACCAACAGAATTAATTAATTCTTCCCTAACTAAATCTTTATCTATAACTTTACTATTATCAATAAACTTCTTTAAATATGGTACCCTATTCTCCATAATAGCATACAACCTATTACCAAATTCCTTAACTTCCCCTATATTACTATATTTACCCTTAGTAAAACTAACTATCATATTCATTAAAACATGAGCATCAATCCCCATAATAATATTACTATTAAAACAATATGGTAATAAAAATCTAGCATCTTCCTTAGGAATACCATTATCTATAAACCTAGAATAACTATCAAATAAATTATTCATATGATTAGCATAACACTTCTTTAAATATTCATTATCCTTATGAATACTACCATCTTCATAATGAAAATCAGGAATATAAAACCCCGCATCTTTAAAATTAACTTCTCTCCTAGATTTTATAGTAAAAGAAGAAAATCTCTCCTCTATAAGTATCTGCTCTATAATAGGACTTACATCCTTAATCCCAAATACCAAATAATCATGATCTGTTATAGAATTATGCCCCAAAGAAATAATTCTTTCTATATATTTAATATCATCCTCATAACTAGTATCTTTATTATTAACTTGAAAAACATCCCCTTTAAACCAAGTCAATCTTCCTGCTGTAGCAACTATCTTAACTTGCCCCTTAATAAACTCTTCACTCGTATTTCCTAATAATCTTACTTCCATCTTTATCACTCTTTCTACAATAAAAATTATAGCACACTACTATAATTAAAATTTCATAATTAACAAAAAGCAATCAAATTAATAAATAGTTAAATAATTTTTATTATATTCATACAACAGCAGTAACTAGGTGTTAATAATATTATGCTTGATATAATATATTTTTTTTGATATACTTAATTAGTCAGGAAGTGTTAATATGACAATATTTTTAAATTATTTTTTACTATTCTTAATTTATTCGATATTAGGTTGGATATTAGAAAGTGCTCATATCTATATATACACTAAAAAATTTGTTAATAGAGGCTTTTTACTAGGCCCTTATTGCCCCATATATGGCTTTGGAGCCTTAATAATAATATTATATCTAGAACAATATAAAGATAATATTCTAACAGTATTTATAATGTCAATGTTCCTATGTTCAATATTAGAATATATTACAAGTTACCTAATGGAAAAAATATTTAAAGCAAGATGGTGGGACTATAGTAACAAAAAGTTTAACCTAAATGGAAGAATATGTGGCTATAACGCTCTTCTATTTGGAATAGCAAGTATTGTAGTCTTATATGTAATTAATCCTTTTGTTACCCTATTAGTAGGAAAACTAAGTACCATAGCATTATATATAATATCCATAATAGGCCTGTTATTTTTCCTAACAGACATAATAATATCTTGTAATATCATAAACACCCTAAAAACTACTGTAAACAACATAGAAATAAAAGACTCCACAATAGAAATAAGAAAAGCAGTTAAAGAAATATTAAAGAATAACCACAAAATATTTCAAAACAGAATTATCAATGCTTTCCCTCAAATCAAACTAGAATCCCTAATAAAAACAAAAAAAATAAAAGAACTATTAAATCACAAAAAATAGTTCTTTTAAAATAAAAGGAAATAGGGAGTAAAGCTATTTCCTTTGTTCATAAATTATAAATTTTACACCGTTCTTAACATTTTCAATAGATATATCATAGTCCAAGAAATGTAGAGTTTTCTCAACTATAGATAAACCTAATCCAAACACACCATTAACCCCCTTTTCATATGGAGTAAATATGTTATTTAATACATTTTCATCAATGTTTTCACCATCGTTATACAAAATTATCTTATTATTTTTTACAGTTATCTTAACTTTTTTCTTTGCGTATCTTATAAAATTATTAAGAATATTATCAATTATAGCTTCCCACATATCAGCGCTTCCTCTAAAAACAGTACTCTTTTTATCAATATCAAGGACAAATTCAACATCAGGACGCGTCATTTTAAACTTATCAACTGCTGCATTAATTATCAAGCTAACATCATAAGTTACGTTCAAATTATCCCGCCTATCCCGAAAATAATTTAATTTATTTAAATATAATAAGGAGTGAACTTTTATTTCTAATTTTTTCAATTGTTCCTTAATAACCTCTAAAGTCTTTTCTTTAGTAGTCGTACCATCTTCACTAGCCTCTATGTAAGATTCCATCACAGTAATAGGAGTTTTAAAGTCGTGAGAAATATTTTGATACATTTGATTCTTATATTCTTCTTGTTCCTTTAAATAGACACGCATATTCTCAATAGCAGTATCTAACGTATATAATTCATCTTTATAAGAAAATTCTAGCTTATGATCATATTTATCATTATTAATATTATCAACCTTATCTTTTAACCTCTTTATTCTTCTAACCAACTTAGTAGACCACAAAACCATCAAAAATGATACCAATACTAAAGTTATACCAACTATTCTAAAAATAATCGCGTATATAGACTTTTTCATTTCATTAACATACTCATCATTGGTAATTGCAACCTTCATCTGATTAGAATCTACAGAAGTAACATAATAATAAGTTCTCATCTTATATTTAAACTTTCCATTACCACTATCGAAATCAATATTATCCAAAAGCATATCAACATCACCAATATCAATAATACTACTCATATTATCCGATATCTTAACAATATTAGTATCTAATATCGTACTAATATAAATATAAGCAATCTCTGTGTTAATAGAATTATTACTAATATCCTCCTCATTATTAACTAAAATCAAAGGTTCTCTCAAATAACTATACACATTAGACTCATATATAGGAATCAAATTATTAGGAAGCACAACACCTAATGAAATAATAATAATTCCTATAATAGCAATACATATTAAAAGTAGTTGTTCCGTTAACTTTATATGATTCATACCAATCTATACCCATATCCATAAATAGTATTAATATTAAGCTTAGACATTTTCTTCCTAAGACGTCTAACTAAATCATCAACCACTCTATCAGTTCCAAAATAATCACTTCCCCAAATAATATTCAAAATATCTTCTCTTGAGAAAGATTTATTCTTATTACTAATAAACATATACAACAAATCGAACTCTAAAGTAGTTAAAACAATCTCTTTATCATCTAAGAATACAGTTCTCTTCTCAATATCAATAACATACTTATCATAAGTAACTTTTTTTGAATCATTGGCATAAACTCTTTTAATAATATTATTAACCCTTAAAACTAACTCTTTGGGTGAATATGGCTTTGTTATGTAATCATCACTACCAAGTTCCAAACCAATAATCTTATCTAAATCCTGATCTCTAGCACTAGTAAAAATTACTGGAATAACCTCATTAGTTTTTCTTATCTCCTTGATAATGTCATATCCACTTATATCATCAGATAACATAATATCTAATATCCATAAATGAGCATCAATCTTAGTATTCTTAATTGCATCTGTTCCATTTAAATAACTAATAACCTCGTATCCAGCTTTTTCTAAATACATTTTAATTAAATCATTTAAATCTTTCTCATCTTCTACTAAAACTATCTTATATGTCATTACATCACCACCATATTTAGTATATCACGTTTCTTATTCTTTTTCTATATCTTTCTACTAATTATCATCTATCACCTCCAAGCTTGATATCATTATAATTTTTAATAATAGAAGAATTATCAACAAATTATGGTAAATTATGTTAAAGAAAAAAGCAATTAATATAATTAATCACTATCTTTCTTATCACTATTCAAATATTTCTTCATAACCCTATTAAGTTCATACTTATCAATAGGTTTAGCCAAGTAATCATCAAACCCAGCCTTAAGATACTTCTCTTTCATTCCACTAATTGCATTAGCAGTCAAAACAACAATCGGTATATTATATCCTTCAACCCTCTCTAACTTTAATATAATATCCAACGTCTCACTACCACTCATATTAGGCATCATATCGTCCATAAGTATCAAATCAAAATTAGTATCATTTGCCAAAACATCCAAACATTCCTGACCACTCATAACCTCAATAACTTCTACCTTATATGACATAAGCAACTTATTAGCAACCTTCAAATTAAGCTTATTATCATCAACTACTAATATTCTCTTACCAGAACCATCAAAAATATCTAGTTTCTTCTTTTTATTAGTATTTTCTACATTATCTTCTAAAATATTAACAACCTTCTGATCTATTGTAACTACAAAAGTACTACCCTTTTTATATGTACTCTCAACATCAATCTTACCATTCATAAGCTCAACTAACTTCTTAACAATAACAAGTCCCAATTTATTAGAATTACCATTATTATCAAATCTCTCAAATAAATTTTTAATATCTTCCTTCTTAATACCAATACCAGTATCACTTATAGTCATCTTAAGTCTACATAATGAAGTAGAATTAATAACATCAACTTTAAATAAAACATACCCTTCCTTAGTATACTTTATTGCATTAGTAAGCAAATTAAGCAATACCTGCTCAATCCTACCAGCATCTCCCATCAAAGTAGAAGGAATATTCTTTGCAATATCTACTTTAAATTCTACCTTACTATTCTTTAACCTAGATCTCGCTATATCACAAACATTATCAAACATTGCATATACATCATAATTCTCATTAATTATCTCCATCTTACCCGTATCAATAGTAGCAATATCTATAATACCATTAATAATATCTACCAAATTCTTAGAAGCCGCTCTAATATCTTTAACATCTTCTTTAATATTATTAATATCATCACTATCCTCAATAACTTGACTAAGACCATCTATCGCATTCAAAGGAGTCCTTATCTCATATGACATATTAGATAAAAACTTAGTAGTATCAATACTAGACTTCATAACAGTCTCATTCTCTAATCTTAATCTTTCTATCTCTAAATAAGAACTATTTTCTAAAGTTAAATACATATATATAGTAATCAAAATATAACCAATATCAATCACACATATATCATAAAAATAATACTGTATAATAATAGACGTAACATTTATAATATATATTATAAATAAATCCTTAAACTTTTTTACCCCAAAACTATTATGTCTAGCAAATAAAACAATAAATCCCAAAATAGAATATATAAATATCATAAAATAACTAACACTAACCCCCATACCATATATAATATTATCATTAAATTCTATAGGAAGAGAATATAACAGTACTAAACTAACAACATCTACCACAATAAATATATATTTCATTAGTTTTACCTTACTACTATATATAGTTTGCTGCAACTTATACTTATCCCTCAAAATTAAACTAATCATATAACATAACAACAAAGAATTATATATAACTAAACCCGAAAAATATAACTTAGATAACCCAATACTTATATTATTCCCCTCACGCATCGCAATATAAACACCTAAATATAATAACTCTATCAAATAATTACCAAGTAAAATCCCCCTAAAAACCTTACCTTCACAATCATCTTTTATCTCTTTAGAATAATATATATAAACTAAAAGAAACATTGTCAACAAACCTAACAAACTAAAATTAAAAATCATATCTCCACTTCCTATTCTTAATGTTATAATACCCAGAACAAAAGCAAAATAAATTTTGCTTCATTACCTCACAGTAATGAATTTCTACTTCTCAAGCTCTGTAACCTGGCTTCGCAATAGTTGTCACCGATATATCCACTAAAACTAGTAGAAATTTGTTCTGTCTTATATACTATTTATATCACACACCCTATATTCATAAACTAATTATAATATCAAACAATAATATAAGCAAGACATTTCAAGAAATTTACCAAAAAATTATAAACAAAATATATAATTCAAATATAACTACCATACTCTTTCTACCTAGAAACAGTAACACCATTTGCAGCATTCGCTAAAAAAGACAAATTTCGTGGATTAAATGCATTAGCATTAAAGTCCGTTACACTATTACCATAAGCAACACCAAAATGCAAATGCGCACCAGTCGTACACCTATCATAACCCATACCGCTTCTAGTAGAAGTAGTCCAACCACCACTATAACCAATAACCGTATTAGGTGTAACCTTCTGACCATAACTAACCGTTGCCGATAACAAATGCATATAAACAGTCGTATATAACTGACCATTAACATTGTGTGCTATATATACCTTTATTCCCCCACAAGATAAAGAATCTCCTGAAGTAACTACTAACTTAACTTCCCCCTCAGCAGCAGCATATACTCTAGTACCCTCTGCAACCGCTAAATCAATTCCTCTATGACTTGTTCCTCCACAACCTATACAATCAGTTCTAACAACTTGAAACTGACTAGATACAACAGCCGAAGCAAGAGGCAAACTCCAACCATCAGCAACCGCTAAAGTATTGTTCCTAATAATACAACTATTTACATCTTCACTCATAGAACATCCTAACTTCTCATACTTATTAATATCTAATTTTAAAGACTTAATATCATCTGCTATAGAAGTTCCTTCTTCCGTAAGTGTCCCCATATTAGCATTTAAAGTAGCAAGCTTAGTACTTAGTTGTTGTTTTTGCGTAGATAACTCACTCTGTTTGTTAGTAAGATCATCTTTTTTCACTTCTAACTCACTTATTAAATTATTAAGCTCTTCTACCAAGTTATTATTATAATCACTCATCTGTGTAACTACCGAGTACCTATATATCATCTCAGTATAACTATCCGCAGCAAATATATACTCCAAATAAACATTTTCCCCACTAGTAACCTGCAAATACTTTAACATCTGATTAGTTTCTTCTTTTTTTTCCTCAATACTATTCTCACTAAGAATTATACTCTCTTCAGCATCACTTATTTCTTGCTCAGTATTTGCAATATTCTTATTAATGGATACAATCTCACTCTTCAAATCATTTATTTGCGTCTGTGTCATCTTCTTACCACTATCAATATTATCCTGCTCTTGCTCTAACTCAGCAAGTTGTGAATACATATCACGCAAAGTTTTACCATAAACATTAACAGGCAAAACAATTATAATAAGAACAATCAAAAACAACCTCTTCACTCTATCACCTACCAAACTAACCTAATTATAACTTATATAAATTAATAAGTCAATTTAGCAATTTAAAATTTACAACTATTTCTCCTTCTTAGGTATATGCAAATGCTCATATGCCATATCAGTAACCATTCTACCCCTAGCAGTTCTTTTTAAAAAACCAGTTTGTAATAAAAAAGGTTCATAAACATCCTCAATTGTAGAAGATTCCTCCCCAATAGAAGCCGCTAACGCATCCAATCCAACAGGCCCCCCATTAAATCTCTCTATAATTGCAACTAACAAATTATAATCCGTATCATCTAAACCAACACTATCAACCTTTAATCTATCCAAAGCCTTCTTCATAATATCTATATCAATAACATCCTTACCATCTACCAAAGCAAAATCCCTAACTCTTCTAAACAACCTATTACATACCCTAGGAGTACCCCTACTCCTTCTAGCCAATTCTAAAGCAGCATCATCTTCTATATCAGTACCTAATACCCTAGAAGTTCTCTTTACTATCTTAAACAATTCCTCTTCAGTATAATAGTTCAATTTAGAAATAATACCAAACCTATCTCTTAAAGGACTAGATAAATCCCCCGCCCTAGTAGTAGCACCTATCAAAGTAAAAGGGGGCAAATTAATTCTAACATTCCTACTAGAACCATCACTACCAATAACTATATCCAAACAAAAATCTTCCATAGCAGGATATAATATCTCTTCTATAAATCTAGGAATTCTATGTATCTCATCAATAAATAAAACATCCCCCTCTTCCAAAGAAGAAAGAACCGCTGCCAAATCACCACTCTTCTCAATAGAAGGCCCACTAGCAGTTTTAATATTACTACCAAGTTCATTAGCAATTATATATGCCAAAGTCGTCTTACCTAAACCAGGAGGACCATATAATAACACATGATCTAAAGGCTTTTTTCTAATTAAAGCTGATTTAATAAATATATTAATATTCTCTTTTACCTCACTCTGCCCAATATACTCATCCAAACTCTGAGGTCTAATATTCTTCTCATCACTATCTTCCTTTAAAATACTACCAGTAACAATCCTACTATCCATCTCATTACTCCTTCCCAATTATTCATTTACCTACTAAGTATATTATACCCCAAATAATTAGTCAATCAAATTAACCAAAAAAGACTCTACAATCATAGAGCCCTAATATGTACTACCAATTCCTTGCATAGCAGGAAAGAATCTTACCGGATCAATTGTAGAACCCTTACTAGAAGAAGAACCAATATGAGTATCTCCATTCGCCATCGCAAAATGCAAATGTGCTCCTGCAGTACATATATCATTCCACTTAGCAACTTCTTGTGATCCTCCACCACTAGTACCAATAACTTGTCCCCCAGTAACCTTATCACCAACACTAACATAACCAGTAAGTAAATGCATATACAAAGAAACATACCAACTACCATTATAATTATGCTTAATCTGAATTACATATCCCCCACAACTAGCACCACTAACAGCAGATGACCAATAAACACCACTTGATATAACCTCTCCATTAGCAACAGCATAAACATTAGTTCCTTCACTAACAGCTAAATCAACCGCATAATGATACCTATTTTCATCCCAACCATAATTAGAAGACTGATAAAAAGATCTTAAAGGATAAGTCCAACCATCAACAGCAGCAATACCATTACAAGTATTAACATCTTGATCCATTGAACAACCCATAGACTCATACATATTAATTAATTGCCTCATCTCACTTATCTGCGTAGCAACATCCAAACTATCATCCGTAGCGTCCTTATATTGTGTTTGAACAATCAAATATTGAGCTTGCAACTCTTCTTTCTTCACAGCCAATTCCTCTTGTTCCCGAGCTAAATTCTCTTTCTTAGTATTAAGCTCATCTATCAAAGCATTAAGCTCATCCATAATAGCCAAATTATAATCACTCATCTGTGTAACAACAGAATATCTATATATCATATCAGTATAATCACTAGCGTCAAATATATATTCTAACATACTATTACCTTGAGTATTACTAAGCTGTAAAGTAAGTAACATCTGATTAGTTTCATCTTTCTTATCCTCTATCTTCTGTTCACTAACAACAATATCCTCTTCAGCTTTCACAATATCTTCTTGCGCCTGTTCAATCTCAGCCTCTGTAGTACTAATACTAGCCCTAACACTCTCCAATTCCTGAGCACTAATATTAGCTTTTTCCTTAGCCTCATTATAACTACTCTCTAAACTAGATAAATCATTATATAAATCCCTAAGAGTAGTCGCATTAACTCCCCTATAAGGAATAATTAATATTACCAATAAACTAAACAAAAATACAACTTTTAACTTCTTCACTCTACCACCTACTATATGATTATATATAACAAATCATATTTTGTCAATTTATTAAATAACATTCCCATAATTTTTTATGATTAATATATGATAATGTCTTAAGTGTTAGTAATTGATTATGTCCCAAAACTAATATATAATATGTCACGCGAGGTGACATAAATGAGAAAGGTTGAATTAAGAATGAATGAATTAAAAAAATATGAAGTTATCAAAGAACTAGTTGATCATGGCGGAAATAAAAAACGAGCCTCTATGAAACTTGATTTATCTATAAGACAAGTTAATCGTCTAATACACATTTATAAAGAGAAAGGCAAATCTGGGTTTGTACATGGCAACCGAAATAAAAAACCTGTCACAGCCCTAGATAAGCAAATCTCTGATAATATTGTACTACTTTATACTACTAAATATCAAGACTTTAATTTTAGTCATTTTAAAGATTATTTAGAGGAGGAAGAAAATATACATGTTTCCTATAAAACTATTTACAACATTTTGACTAAACAAGGCATTCTATCTCCTAAAGCAAGAAAAAGAACAAGAAAAGAGTTTAAAAAACAACAATTACTTCAAGAAAAGAAAATAAACTTAGCAATGAATCAAGAACAAATTGAAGTTATCGTGAGTCATGAACTATCCTTAGAAGATTCTCATCCAAGACAGGAAAAGCCTAAATATTTTGGTGAAATTATTGAAATGGACGGATCTACTCATCCATGGTTTGGAACAATAAAATCTTGTTTGCATCTTGCAGCTGATAAAGCTACAAATACAATTGTTGGAGGTTACTTTGATAAACA
>CASEAD010000177.1 GCA_949285775.1 uncultured bacterium | reverse complement strand
AGTTAGTACTATTAAAGTGATTAATGGTAAAATCTTCATTGAAATAGTTACATTTGCCGTTTCCTGTTATTAATATTTTTTTACCACAAATATTATTTTTTTCTAGTATTACGACTTCGTTATTTTTTTCTTTAGCGTGTATTGCTGATACTAAGCCAGAGGCTCCTCCTCCTATTACTACTATTTTTGTCATTTTATACCTACTTTCTTTTTTATTGGAAGAAAAAAATAGATATGTTGTTTTTTCTATCTATTTAGATAAAAGTTTCTATTATTCAACATTCTTTAATGATTCTATCATATCTATTTTTCTTAAATTATAATGGGTTATTATATTAACTATAATTGTAAATATAGTTGTTATTATAGATGAATAAATATAACTTTTTATATTTATATCTCTTACGAACATAAGGTTATCTGTTTCGCAGGTGGAGATAATATAATGGCATAGGTAAAGTCCTGCTACTAATCCTAGAATAATTCCTACTATGGTAAGGATGATGTTTTCTTTTGTTATATATGAATCTACTTCTTTATCATAGAATCCTAATACTTTTAGGGTTGCTATTTCTCTTTTTCTTTCACTTATATTTATATTAGATAAGTTATACAAGACTACAAAGGCTAAGATAATAGAAGATAATATTAATATTATTATAACGGAATTTAGAGAGTCCATCATGCTTGTGACGTCTTTGACTGTATCTTCTATTAGGGTTACACTTGATACTTCGTTATAACTTAGTATATTTGTTTCAAAGTCATTAGGGGTATTATTTTTAGTTAATAGTATGGTATTGGTTTGGTAATTACCAAATATATCGTTATATGTTTTTAAGTTAATATAGGCATAGTTATTGATATAGTTTTCTACAATAGCAATTACTTTTAAGTTATAATCTTGTCCTTCTTTTTTTATTGTTATTTCTTGGTTTTCTTCTATTTCTAATAATTTAGCTAATTTTTCACTTAATATGATAGTATTATCTTGGGTGGATATTATTTCATCGTTGTTGATATTATTTAAATTTATTACTTTATCTAAGGTGCCATTATCTATTATTAGAGTGGTGTCTACGTTATTATCATCGTTATATATAGTAATAGTTTCCATTCTTGTTTCTACTATATTAGTTATGTTTGAATTATTATTTAATTCATCTAATAGATTATCATAATTGTTATTGGTTTTTAGGGTTATTACTTCATCATATTTAAAGACATTTTCAAATTGGTAGGTTACGATATTTTCGATAGAATCTTTTAAGCCAAAGCCGGATAATATAAGTGCGGTACAGCCAGATATGCCTATGATGGTTGCTATTACTCTAGATTTATATCTGAATAGGTTTCTAATAGTTATTTTGTTTGAGAATTTTAGTTTATTCCAGATTATGGTTATTCTTTCTAATAGGATTCTTTTTCCTTTTAATGGGGTTTTTGGTCGCATTAAGGTTGCTGGGGTACTTTTTAATACTTTATGTGTAGTATAGATAGTAGTGCCACATATGCAGATGATGCTTATTATTAAGCCAAACAATCCATATTCTATATGAAATTCTGCGGTAAAGTTAGGAACATTAAAGATCATTTGGTAAATGCTCCAGATAATTGTTGGAAGCATAAATAAACCTATAATCATTCCTAATAGTCCTCCAATTAGGGTTGCTAATAGAGCGTAAGATAAGTATTTCCATATTATTTGTTGGTTATTAAATCCTAATGATTTTAGAGTTCCTATTTCTAATCGATCTTCTTCTACCATACGCATCATAGAGATTAGGCTAATAAGTACGGCAATAACATAGAAAACTATTGGGAAGACATTACCTATTTTAGCGATATTTTCAGTAGCGTCTACCATATCTTTATATCCTGAGTTATCATATCTATCAGATATATACCAAGTTGATGGGGTTAGAGAGGTTGTATCTAATTCAATGTTATATGTATTAGCGGTTTCTATATAATCTTTATATACTTCTTGGAAGCGTTCTTCTTCTCTAGTGTCTTTTATGTTATTAATATCATTTACTACTTCATCTATATGTTCTTGATAGGCATTTGAGTTTGTTACTAATTCTTTAGTATTATCTACTGTTAGGTATATATAACTATAGTAATCATTATTAAAAGTATCATTAGTGGTATAAATAAAGTAATCTATTTGTCCATTACCTACGGTAGATGTTCCTCTTGATGTAGATATATAAAGTGGGCTTAGGACTGTACCAACTATAATATATTCTTGAGACGATAAATCTTCATCCTTAATTGTTATAGTATCACCTATTTCATAGTTATTGTCTGTTAAGAATTCTTGTTCTACTACTATTTCGTTTGGTTCTTTGGGAGTGTTTCCTTCTATTAGGTATAACTTGTTTATGTTTTCATTTAGGCCTATTAATTTTATGTTATATTCTTCTTGGGAAATAGTAATTAATACGTCTTTAGTGTAGATGCCAGTTACGGAAGATACATTATCTATTTCTTCTAGAGCTTTTATATCATTGTTAGTTAAACCTAAGGTTGAGGCTATTTCTATATCATAAACATTATAATCATCGTAGTAATTATCTAGGGTATTTAACATATCGGGGCTAGTGGCTTGAATTCCGGCAAAGAATCCTACGCCTAGTAGAGACATACAAAGTAGAGATATAAATCTTTTATAGGTTTGTTTTATTTTTCTTATTCCACTTATAAACAATTTATTTTTCATTTTACCACTCTATTTCATCTATATTTTTGGGTTTATGATTGGTGATGATAGCTTCTACTTTACCGTTTTTGAATCTTATTACTTTGTCTGCCATTTCTGCTATAGCGCTGTTATGAGTAATAATTACTACAGTTATATTGTTTTCTCTACAAGTATTACTTAATAGTTTTAATATTTGTTTTCCTGTTTTATAATCAAGAGCGCCTGTTGGTTCATCGCATAATAATAATTTAGGGTTTTTAGCGATAGCTCTGGCGATACTTACTCTTTGTTGTTCTCCCCCGGATAATTGGGAAGGGAAGTTATTTTTTCTTTTTTCTAGTCCTACTTGTTTTAATACTTTATTTGGGTCTAGGTAGTCTTTACATAATTGTACTGCTAATTCAACATTTTCTAGGGCAGTTAGATTTTGGATTAGGTTATAAAATTGAAAGACAAAACCTATGTCGTTTCTACGATATGTTATTAGTTCTTTACTTTTTAATTTAGTTATATTTTTGCCATCAACAATTACTTGACCGCTTGTCGCGGTATCCATTCCTCCTAGGATATTTAGCGCTGTGGTTTTTCCTGCTCCAGATGGTCCTAAGATACATACTAATTCTCCTTTTTCTATGGTAAATGATGTTTTATCTAGGGCTTTTATTTCTATATCTCCCATTTGATAAGTTTTTACTACATTCTTAAATTCTATATATGCCATTTTTGACCTCCTTTATAGATTAAGATATATTTCTTGTTGCTAATTAATATTATACTATAAAACTCTTATAAATGGAAAAAAAGTTATCAATATCATCGTTAATAACTTTAATATAAAAATAAATTTGTTAAAATATCTTTGGTATTGTTACTTCTACTATATTTATTTGGTTTAATACTTTATAATTAAAAGAATTATTATAATTTT
>CASEAD010000176.1 GCA_949285775.1 uncultured bacterium | reverse complement strand
ATAAAATATTACGATTATAATTATTAATTCTAATATTTCTAATAAAATGGTATTAATAAATAAATCTATTATTAGTAGTACTATATATAATATTAATAGAAATTGATTAAGATCATCAGTTCCATATCTTCCATACATTAATTTTCTTAGTTTATCTAAAAGTCTCATAATCACCTCCAGATGTTATATTCTTTATTAATTATCATTTCTGCTTGAAGATATTAATATTAGTCTTAATATTTGAATTAGAATAGTTACTACACTCGCTACGTATGTTAAGGCAGCTGCTGCTAACATTACTTTTGCTTGTTTTAGTTCTTTGCTATTTAGTAAGTGTGCATAATCTAATTCTTTTAGTGCTCTTTTACTAGCGTTAATTTCTACTGGCAATGTAACTAATTGAAATAATAAAATAGCGATTTCTAATATTATTCCAATCCATATAAATTCTACTGCTCCAAACAACAATCCTAATAAAATTGCAATATATCCTGCGGATGAAGAAAAATTGACAATAGGTATTAGTTTAGAGCGAAGTTTTAGGAAAAAGTAATTATCTCTATCTTGTATGGCATGGCCACATTCGTGACATGCTACTGCTATAGAGCCAACTGATGAGTCCGAATATACTTTATTGGATAATCTTATTGTTTTCCTAGTTGGATCATAATGATCACTTAGGTAACCGCCAACCTTAGTTACAGTTATGTTGGGTAGATTATTTTTATCAAGAATATATCTAGCCGCCTCGGCACCAGTTATTCCTCTTTCGCTTTTTACTTTGGAATATTTTTTGTAGGATGAATCTACAAATATTTGTGCAAGTATTGTTATTAACAACGCTATTATTGTTAGTCCGTATGAAATAAAATAGTAGTCCATTTTTTCTCTCCTTTGTATGTTTAATTTATGTGAATGTTAATATAAAAATTCACACTAGTAACATTATATTCGGCAAATATTATAAGTTTATGTATATTTTATTAAGAATTATTAAGATTTATTGGAATAGTAAATTCTATTGTAAGTCCATTATTGTTATAGGCTTTTATACTTCCTTTGTGCATTAGAATGAATTCTCTACAAATTGATAGTCCTAATCCCGATATTTTTCTTGATTTATCTGTAGTAAATAGTGGGTTAAATATTTTAGAGATTATTTTTTCGTCGACACCTGGTCCATTATCAGATACTTTAAATATATAATTAGTTTTATCTTTATCTATGTATATGTTTATTTTTCCGTTGTTTTTTATATATCGTATACTATTTGAAATCATATTTGAAAATACTCTTTTTATTTTTAGGACATCTATAGTTATTAGTTCGTTATCTATTTTGCTTTTTACGTTAAATTTTATATTAGCATTTTCTAAATCAATTTTGTAATCATTATTTAGGTCATTCACTAAATCTTTTATGTAGATATTATTTAATTTAAGAGTATTGTTATTTTGGTTAGATAGGTAGTCATCAAATCCTTCTAGTATATTTTTTATATGAATAGATTTCTCATTTATTTTGCGATTATATTTTTTCATTTCATCTTTTGTTAAGTTTTCTTCTTCAATTAGGTTAGAGTAGCCTATTATTGAAGTTAGTGGAGTCTTTATATCGTGAGATATGCTAGCGATAATTCTGTTTTGATTTTGTTTTTCTTCTTCCAAGGAATCTACTAGGGTAACAAATTCATTTTGGATTAGATCAAATTCTGTATGTAATTTGTTTTTTTCTGGTCGTACTCCTAATTTGTAGTTTCTAATATCGGCGATTATTTTGTCTACTGGTTTAATTATCTTTGCTCTAGTAAATAAGAATGTTGATCCCATTAATATGGATACTGTTACTATTTGAAATATAATTAGTTCTATTATAATACCCATTGTGCTTATTCTTCTTACAGCGTAAGTTTCTAATAGATATATATTGTTATCAACTTTTATCATACTTGTAAATAGAAATATGTGATTATCTTCTTTTTGGGATGAGGTTATATATTTGTTATTGGTATCTTTTACATAGAATTTTAGATTATATTTTGATGATATTGATTCAAGGCTATTTAGTAATTCATCAGTGCTGTTATATGATTCTTGTAGTTCTTCTTTCGTAATTATATTTTCTATTCTATCTGAATTAGTAATTAGTGGGGAAATTTTAAATTGAAACCATATTACAAGAATTATGGTATTTATTATGATGATTAATAAGGTACAGATAATTATTTTTTTCTTTAATTTATTCTTCATTATTATCAATCCTTGCAAACTTATATCCGTATCCCCAAATGGTTAATATATATTTATCATTATCATCTAATTTATCGCGTAGGTTTTTAATATTGACGGCTACTGTTCCTATATCTCCGTAATTTTCACCCCAAACTGATGTAAATATTTGTTCTTTAGATAATGCTATTCCTGCGTTTTCCATTAAGTATTTTAATAATTCAAATTCTCTTGTTGATAGTTCTATTAATTGTCCATTTTTCTTTACTTCAAAGCTTTCTTCGTTAAGAGTAATTTCGCCAATTTTTATTAATCTTCCTTTTTTAAAGGTATTTGCGCGTTTAGTTAATCTTAAATGAGATTTAATTTTTAAGACTAATTCGGTATTATCAAAAGGTTTGGTTATATAATCATCTCCTCCTATTTCATATCCTATCATTTTATCTATTAGTTCTTTTTTGGCTGATAAAAAGATAATTGGAACATTCACTTTATCTCTTATTTTAGAACATAATTCTATTCCAGATAATTCTGGCATCATTATATCTAATAAAATTAGATCATATGTATTATCTTCTTTTTGTAGTATTTCCAGTGCTTTTTGGGGATCAGTTATGATTTCAGATGTAATGTGTTCTTTCTTTAGGATTAAGCAAATTAGATCTGCTATATCTTTATCGTCATCTATAATTAATATTTTAGGCATTAAATATATCCTCCTTCTTTTATTTTTTCTTTTCTTTGGTTATTGTATCAAATTTGGAGTTATTTGTCATTAGTATTTGGTATTAATCAGAAAAAAATAACTCATATTTTTTGAGTTACTATATAATATATTTTAAATTTAAATTAAGTTTCTTTAAATAATATAATAGGGGCAATCTTTTTTATTTTTATATATAATATACATGTGCAGAAGAATAGCGCTGCTAACATGAGAAGAAATAAATTTATTATTACAGATACATCAATCATAGAAATACTAAACTCTATTTCTTTTAGTAATAGAATAAAATTAGATAGTTTTATCATTATAAGAGATAAAATTATGCTAAAGATGTATAAAATAGTATGTAATAATATTAAAATTTGTAAAATAGATTTTAATAAATATTTATTGTTATAGACAAGCAATTTATATAATGAAATATCTTTTTTTTCTGAAATAGCTAAATCTACAATATTAAATAAGGCTAAGAAAATAATAATTATAGATACTAAAGAAATAATAGCAATTAATAATTTACTAACTCCATTTACAATTTCTGATGAAGAGTATGGAGTAATTTCGGAATATGTTAAATAATCAGTATATAATTCCAAAAAAGGATATATATAATTATATT
>CASEAD010000175.1 GCA_949285775.1 uncultured bacterium | reverse complement strand
TATATTTTAATTATACAATAAAAATATTTAAAAATAAAGAAAAATATTTTATTTTATTTTTAATAATTTAGGTGTATATTTTTATTTACTATGTTAATAATAGTAATGTAACAGAATTTATAATATTTAGTTATATTAATAAATATGTTACATCTTAATTATAGATGGCTAATAGTTATGTTAGTCTAGGGAGAGTGCACTATACATAGTTGCATTCTTCTTTTTTAGTAAATTAGTTTATTTATTTTCAATAATACTCTAGATTTTAAGAGTTATTTTTAGTATAATTAAGGGGAAGTTTACTAATAGATTGGTGGTATGTATGAAGCAAAAAGTTATAACTAAGGTATTAAAAGTTAGTGATAATACTAAGGAGAGAATGATTGAATATTTTAAATATAATAAGAGGGCTAAAACTCCTCCTTATGCTATATTTCAGGCTGACGAAGAAGATACTGTTGTTACTTTATATGAGTCTGGGAAGGTTGTATTTCAAGGTATTAGTGCTGATATAGATGCTAATATGTGGAATGAAGTTGAGATGAGTTTAAATGGGAAAAGTGGCTTAGTAGAAAAAGATAAAAAGAAAGATATAGTTAAAGAAAAGGTTATTTCTATTAGAATTAATTCTATTGGTTCAGATGAAGTTGGGACTGGAGATTATTTTGGTCCTATTGTGGTTACTGCTACATATGTATCTCTTGATAATATTGATTTTCTTCTTGATTTAGGGGTGAAGGATTCTAAGAAGATGAAAGATTCTCAGATAATTAAAGTTGTTCCTGAAATTATTAAGAAGATACCTTATAAGACTTTTATTTTGAATAATTCTGATTATAATAAGTATAAAGAAGATAATTTTAATATGAATAAGATGAAGGCTATATTGCATAATAAGGTTTTATATGAGATGAAGAGTAAGGGATACAAGTATGATTATATTGTGGTAGATCAATTTGAAAATTCTAGTAGTTATTTTAATCATATTAAAGATAGTGGTAAGAAAGTAAATGATATATTATTTTTGACTAAGGCTGAGGATCAGTGTTTATCTGTTGCGTGTGCTTCTTTGATAAGTAGGTATATTTTTTTGAGAGAGATGAAGAAGATTAGTAATGAGGTTGGTATGGAGTTACCTCGGGGTGCTAATCCTTCGGTTGATGAGGTTGGTAAGGTAATAGTTAGTAAATATGGTAAGGAAAAATTATATAGTATTGCAAAATTAAATTTTAAAAATACTGATAGAATTTTAAATAGTTAGTATAAATATTTAAATAATATTCATATTAATAGTGGTGATATTATGGAGAATATAGATGTTAGAAAGTTTATTATTAATAATTTTAAAGATGATACGGTAGATGATATTAAGAAGTCTATTGATAGTTCTATTGAATCAAGGGAAGATGATCCTTTAATTGGTTTGGGTGTTTTGTTTGAGGTTATGTGGAATAATAGTGATAATGATACTAAAGATATTATTTTAGCAAATATTAAGAAAGGACTTAACTAGAGGTTCTTTTTTTGATATACTTATGATAGTGTGGTGATTGTATGGATAATAATATGTTAATTGATAAATATAGGCTAGTTGTGGATAATATTAGTAATAAGTATGGGTATGATAGTAATATAAAACATCTTTTATATATAATTATTCCTGGTTTTGTGAAGAAATATGGTTTTAATAGGGAGAATCTTATTATTAATACTTTTAGTAATGTTAAGATATTTATTAGTGATACTCGTAATGAGAATGTAGTTGCATATTATACTAGTATTCCTAGGTATTTTGGGAATAATATAGTTACTGATAAGTTTATTGTTATTAATAATTATGAGAAGATTTCCTTAGTTAGTTTATTAGATAGTTTGATACATGAATTTAACCATGCTATTAATTCTTACAATAATGAAATAAGATATGATGGGGATAAGGTATACCTTAGAACAGGGCTTGCTAGTTCTATTTATGATAAAGTTAGTCTTAATCCTATTGAGAAAGATACTTCTTTTGTGTTAGAGGAGATTATTAATACTAGGCAGACGGAAGAGGTTATTAATATTATTAAGAGTTTTAATGTTAGTGGGGATGCTGATAATACTATATATTCTATTAATAGTGAAACTAGTGATAGTTATAATTCTAAGGCTTACTATTTTGAAAGTTATATTTGTAAGGATATGCTTAATAATAAGACTTTTATTTCTACTATGGAGAATCTTAGGATTAGTGGTAATATTGCTGATATAGAGAGTTGGTTTGATAATATTATAGGAGAAGCGGGTAGTTATAATAGATTTGTTAGTTATTTAAATAAGATTTTTGAATTAGAGTTAGGGCTTAGTAAAGGTGGATTATTTAAGAAAATGAAGATTAATAAGATTAAAGATTTATCTAGTAAGATTATGGATATTGTGAGAGTGTTTAATAATAATTGTTATAACAATTAAAAAAGCAGTATATTTGATTTCAACATACCACTTTGTCAACAGTCTGTAATGTGTATTGTTAAAAATACACATCTTTTTTTTAGAAATTTATCACTTCAATTTTCTTAAATACTTTCTTACCTTTTTGTATTATCAATTCATTATTAATAAAATCTTCAGAAGTTATAACTTTATTAACATCTTCCTCTTTATTGCCATTTACACTAATTCCTTTTTGTTGTATCATTCTTCTACCTTCTGATTTAGATGGAACAATACCTGATTCAACCAACAAATCAATTAATAAAATACCTTTATCAATTTTGTTTTGTTCTATAAATATTGTTTCTAAATTTTGTGGCACACCACCACTTGCTATAGTAGAATATCTTTCTTCAGCATTTTTGATTGCATCTTCATTATGATACATTTTAATAATTTCTCTAGCATATAACTTATGTGCCTCAACAACATCTTTTTTCATTAAATCTGAT
>CASEAD010000174.1 GCA_949285775.1 uncultured bacterium | reverse complement strand
TGATTGTAAAGGTAGTTATTTCTGAATTATATAAAATTTAATATGGTAGGCACTGGTATAAATTTATGGACTTTTAGTTTGTTAATTCTTTTAGAACTAGTGACATCTTTAATGGTTTTAAGTATAATAATTTGTAATTAGGTGGTTGTTCTTTATGGTGAGAAGGAGGAATAGATTGTGGAAAATAAATTTAATTTGACAAGGGAGCAAAATGTATTTGTTGCTAAAAGAAATATAGTAGATTATATTTGGAAAAGTGCTAATTTAGAAGGAATTGGTGTAACATATCCTGAGACACAAGCAATTTATGATGGTGGTATTGTTAATGGATTGACTGTTGATAAGATTATTGCTATTAATAATTTAAAATCTGCTTGGCAATTTATATTGGAAGGTGATGGCATTGATTATGATTTTAATGCATTATGTTATTTACATAAATTAGTTTGTGATAAATTAGTTTTAGAGCAGAATTTAGGGAGATTGAAGGCAACACCTGTTAGTGTTGGTGGAACTTCTTGGAAACCACAATTTCCTATTGAAAGTCAAATTAAGGAAGAGTTGGTAAATTTACTTAATCAATCTGAGAAGACTAAGACAGAAATATCTTTAGAAGTTATGTTATGGATTATGAGAAGGCAAATGTTTATTGATGGTAATAAAAGAGTTGGTATGTTATTTGCTAATAAAATAATGATTGATAATGGTTGTGGAATTATAACTATTTCCCAAGAAAATCAACCAACATTCTTTGAAAAATTAATTAAATTTTATGAAACTGGTGATAATGCTGATTTAAAACAATGGCTTTATGATACGAGTATAGATGGGATAGATTTAAATAAATAATAAAGGAAGTTAAGTTTATGGGAATAATTAAATTTAATTTAAAGGATTTAGAAAATCAAAATACAGGTTTTTCATATTATGTATTAGGAAGAAGTTATGATTTGGAAGAAAATGGTGTAGAAGAGGATTTAAAAAAGGCACTATATTACTATAAGAAGGGTGTTGAAATTGGTTATCCATTATGTATTTATTCTTTAGGCATTTCTTATGAATTAGGATTAGGGGAATTACTAGTAATAGATAAAAGTAAAGCAAAAGAACTTTTGATTGATGCTTATCCTAAAATCATTAAATTAATTAATAATTCTAATATATTTGATGTAGAAAGGGTTTATGCTAAATTTGTGATAGGTGCTTATTATTATTTTGGGCTTGGTAATATAGAAAAAAATTATGAAAAGGCTTTTCAAATTATTAAGGAATGTGCTGATAATGGGCATATTGCTGCAATTTATGATTTGGGTGCTAATTTTTATTTTAATGGAATTGGGACTGATATTAATTATGAGTTAGCACATTATTATTTAAATATTGCTAAAGAAAATGGTTTAAAAAGGGCTATAACTTTATATGATTCAAGAGTTAAAGGAAAGTAAATATTGGAGGGGAAATAATGCCAAAAATAGATTTAGATAATCTTGAAATTAGGACTTGTAGTAGTGATGATATTAAAGATATTTATAATATTCAAGAAATAGTAATTGCTAATTTTAAGAAAAGTGAGAAAGGTTATTTTTTGCCTTTTACAGAAGAATGTTATTTAAAGATTGTAGATAATCCTTTAAAATATGGTGAAATATATGGAGCATTTTATGATAATAAAATGATTGCTTGGGTGTTTTTGTCTGTATTAACAAGAATGGAGTTAATTAAGGGATTTATTCTAGATATTAATGAAAAATGTGCGGATATTGATGGAGTTATAGTTTTACCTGAATATAGGGGAAATGGTTTGCAAAAAATACTTGTTAGTTATTTGGAAGATAAAGCAAAGGATAAAGGCATTACTAATATTGTTGCAGAGGTTACTTTTGGTAATGGATTTAGTTTAAGAAATTTACAAGAATTGGGCTATGAAATAAAGAGTTGGTATAAAAAAGATGGTAATATAAAAAGGTATATTTTATTAAAGAAATTAAAATAGTTAATTGAATGAGAGTATGGATTAGAAGCAAATATAGGGTAAAAAATTGTTTGATTTGTTATTGAATTTGTGGGGATTATTTGTTATAATTAAGATAGGAGTGTGATTAAGATGATGATAGCAATTATTATAGTTATAATAGTAGTTGTAATAGGAGTTTTTATAGCGAGTTGTTATAATTCTTTAGTGGGGTTAAGGAATAAGGTTGAGGATCAGTTTAGTCAGATTGATGTTCAGTTAAAGAAGAGAGCTGATTTGATACCTAATTTGGTTGAGACTGTTAAGGGTTATGCTAAGCATGAGAGTGAGACTTTAGAGAGTGTTATAAGTGCTAGGAATAGTTATTTATCTGCTAATGGTAATGATAGTAAGATGAAGGCTAGTGGAGAATTGACTAGTGCAATTAATAAGTTATTTGCGCTTGCGGAGAGTTATCCTGATTTGAAGGCTAATACTAATTTTGAGGAGTTACAGAAGCAACTTAAGGATGTAGAGGAGAAGATTAGTTATGCTAGGCAGTTTTATAATGATTCTGTTCTTATGTATAATAATAAGATAGAGATGTTTCCTAGTAATATAATAGCGGGGATGTTTGGATTTAAGAAGGAAGAGTTTTTTGAGGCTAATGATAATGAAAGGGAAAATGTTAATGTTAAGTTTTAAGGGTTAGATATTAATCCTTTTTCTATAGGTGAATTATGAAGAGAATATTATTTTTATTATTATTTATATGTCCTTTTATGGTGGTAGATGCTAGTAGTATTGATAGTATTGATATGGATATATATGTTAGGGAAAATGGGGATGCGGTTATTACTGAGACTTGGGATGCTTATGTTGATGTTGGGACAGAGGGGTATCATCCTTATTATAATATTGGTAATTCTGTTATTAGTGATTTGAGTGTATCTATGGATGGGGAGATGTTTACTACTATAGGTAATTGGGATGTTAATGATAGTTTTAATGATAAGGCTTATAAGGCTGGTATATATAGTAGTGGTAATGAGGTTGATGTTTGTTTTGGTATTAGTGAGTATGGTGATCATGAGTATGTAATTAGATATACTATTAGTAATTTTGTTAGTAGTTTAAATGATTATGATATGGTGTATTGGAATTTATTTCCTTATGACTTTAGTGCAGTTCCAGGTAATGTTAGGATAACTTTATATAGTGATTTTGAGTTTGATGATGATATTTTATTTTATACATTTGGTAAGGGAGATAATAGTAATAAGTTAGAAGATGGTAAGATAATTATTGATAGTAATGGTAGTGTTAGTAGTGAGGAGTATATTACTTTATTAGTTGGTTTTCCTAAGGGGTTATTTAATAGTAGTAATATACTTGATAATAATTTTGAATATTATTATGATATGGCGATGGAGGGGGCAATTAATTATAATGATTCTTCTGTAGGGATTATTTCTATAATTATAGTTTGCTTTATTTGGGGGATTATATCGTTAGTTATTTTTATTGCGATACTTAGTGCTGACTCTAAAAAATATCATTACAAGTTTGGTAATAGAGGTAATAAAGTAGATAAGAATGTTCCTAATTTTAGGGATATTCCTTGTAATAAGGATATTTATAGGGCTTATTGGGTTGCATATCAGTATGGTATGGTTACTAAAAAAGAAGATTTTTTGGGTGTAATATTACTTAAGTGGTTGAAAGAGGGTAATGTTAGGGTTGAAAAGGTAAAGGAAGGATTAATTAAAAAGAAAGATAGAAATAATATTATATTTGTTAATTTTCCTGTCCATGGTATTGAATTAGAGAAAGATTTATATAATTGGATGTATGAGGCTAGTGGTGATGGGAAGTTAGAGTCTTCTGAGTTTACTAAATGGTGTAGGAGAAATTATTCTAAGATTATTAAGTGGTTTGATGATGTGATAGAGTTTGAGTGTAAAATGCTTGTTAATGAGGGAAAGATTAGTATTTTAAAAAAGAAAAAGTTAATGTTTTTTGATTATAATTATTATAATGTTGATGATAGTATGATGAAGGAAGCAGAAGAGATGTATGGGTTAAAGAAGTTTCTTCTGGAATTTACTTTAATTAAAGAAAGAGAGCCTATAGAGGTTCATTTATGGAATGAGTATTTGATGTATGCTCAGATATTTGGTATTGCTAAAGAGGTTGCTAGTCAATTTGAAAAGTTGTATCCTGAGGTAATAGAAGATATGGGAGGTTATGGGTATGATTTTAGTGATGTTTTATTTATTTATACTATTAGTCGTAGTGGTATGAGTTGTGCTAGATGTGCTGCTAATTTTGCTAGTAGTGGTAGTAGTTTCTCTGGTGGAGGTGGTGGATCCTTCGGTGGGGGAGGCGGAGGTGGAGGCTTCCGTTAGTGTTTGATTTAGTAGTTTATTTTAGAGAAATTGTTTATGATATGATTTGAATAGAAAAAATAGGTTCTTTGTATAAGTGGAACTTATTTTTCTTTTGGAAATTTATTGCTTGTAAATTGACATTAGTTTGGTGTGATGATATAATTATCATAGAATATAGGATAGTGGGTGTGATGATATGTTAAAGAATAGATTTGTTATTATTATAGGGCTTAGTGTAATTACTTTGGTGTTATTAATTATTGGGGCGGTTACTTTATATGAGGATAATTCTTTATCTTTTTTAAATGATGGTTATATTTTATCTACGACGGCATCTACTGATGATAGGTATTATTTTAGTGCTAATACTAAATATAAGAAGAATGTTGATGATGATGTTGTTTTTAGTGATAGGGAATCTAATGATGTAGTTGTTGATCCTGCTAGTTTTGTTCATTATGCTGATGGTTCTATTACTTTTTTAAAGAGGGGGGCTATTGTTAATTTAAATGAATTAAATAATCCTATTATATCTTATTATAATGTTACTAATGATAATCTTATTAGTTATGATAGTGATAGGTATGTTATTACTACTAATAATGATGAAAATGTTGTTGTTAATTCTTTTGTGGGAAGGATTAATGATAGTAAATATATTATCGCGGGTAGTGATTTGTCGGTTAAGATTCCTGATCAGAGTGAGGAGATTAGTGGTAGTTATTTTGAAGTGTTATTTATTGAAGAGGGTATTGTAAAGGTATATAATGAAGAAGATAGTTTTCAGGTTACGGCACAGGGGACATATTTTTATATAGGGGATAATATTATTATTAATTTGGGGGATAATAAGATTTATTATGATGGTGAGGCTAAGATGCTTTTGTCTCAGATAACTATTAATGGTGATGAGAATATTGAGCTTGCGGTAAATGATGATGCTACTGGTGGGGGATCTGGAACTGGTGATGGTACTGGTGAAGGTGGGTCTGCTGGTGATGAAGATGGGGATCTTGGTGATGAGGATGGTACTGGTGAGGGGGATGAGACGACTGGTGAAGAAGGTGAGACTGGTACAGGTAATGGAACTGGTAGTGATGAGGTTGTAGATAATGCGATGGTGGAGCTTGTATCTGCTGATGTTACTACTACTAGTTTGAATATTAAGTTACTGCTTAATAATGCTAGTTCTGTTAGGGGTACTTTGAAGGCATATATTACTAATGTATCTACGGGTAATGATGTTGCTTTTACTATTGATAGTAAGGATACTAATGTAATAGAACTTTCTAATGGTACTTTTGATATTGTTACTAGTGATACTGATGCTGTTGATGGAACTCGTGAGTTTCATTTGAATCCTGATACGGAGTATTTGCTTAGAATAGTGAGTGAAGATAGTAATAATTCTAATCAATATTTTCAGAAAATTTTTAGGACTGAGAATTTGGGTGTTAGTTTAGAAAAGATGTATGCTACAGAGAGTAG